>NZ_JAWQRR010000012.1:0-86345 GCF_033446045.1 Plantactinospora sp. KLBMP9567
CGCATTCCGATGTAGACGGCGGTGTTGGTGCCGTGCAGGCTGTCGGGTGGGATGTGGGCGTGTTCGAGGGCGTGCCAGGCGGTTTCCAGGATGATGCGGTGTTGGGGGTCGATGGCGGCGGCTTCGCGGGGGGTGATGCCGAAGACGGTGGGGTCGAAGCCGCGTACGTCGTGGAGGAAGCCGCCGTGGCGGGCGTAGGTGTGTCCGGGGGTGTCGGGGTCGGGGTGGTAGTAGCGGTCGTTGTTCCAGCGGTCGGCGGGGATGGGGGTGATGGCGGTGCGTGCCTCGGTGAGGAGTTGCCAGAACTGTTCGGGGCCCTCCGCGCCGGGGAACCGGCATCCGATACCCACCACCGCAATCGGCTCGCGGCGGGCTGCCCGCAGCGCGGCGGCCTCGGCCCGTGCCGCCTTCACCTCGAGCAGGGCGCGCCGGAGCAGTTCCTCGCGCTGTGAGCGGCTGTCCCGCTCCGCGGGCGTCGCGGTCCCGTCATCGGTCGTCATGCGGTGCCTCCCGTCTCCAACTCCTGCTTCAGGAGCTCCAGCAGGTCGTCCTCGGCCAGGTGGGCCAGCTCCGCTTCGAGCCCGGTCAGGCCGACATCCCGCCCGACCGCGCCGCCCGGTGCGTGCCCGGCAGGCTTCGCCAGCTCGGCCGGCTCGGCCGGCTCCGCCGACTCGTCGACGAACTCGGACAGCAGAAACCTGGCCAGCGCAGCGACGGTCGGGTTTTCGAAGGCCGCGGTGGCGGGCACCTCGGCGCCCAGCCGCCGGGCGAGCCGGTCGCGTAGCTCGACGCTGGTGATCGAGTCCATCCCGGCGTCGAAGAAGCCGAGTTCGCGATCCATCCGGGAACCGCCCGGACGGCCGAGGACCACCGCGAGCTCGACCTGTACGGCGTCCTCCAGCACCCGGATCCGGGCCGCCGGGTTTCCGGCCTCGCGCAGCCGGCTGGCCAGCTCCTCGTCGCGCGCGGTGCTCGCCTCGTGCGCCGGCCGCATCGCCTCGAACATCGGCCGCCGGCGCTTCGCCTCGAGCGTCGCGAGCAGCCTGTCCCAGTCCAACAGCGCTACCGCGGCCTGGACCCGGGCCGGGCCGGTAGCCGGGGCCGTGAGCCGGTCCAGCGCGGCGAAGCCGAGCTCCCGGCTCACCGGCGCGGTTCCGGTCGCCCGGAAGGATTCCCCGTGCTCCTCGGCGAGCGAGCCGTCGGCCCACCAGCCCCAGTCCACGGTCAGCGCCGGAAGGCCGCGCCGCGCGCGGTCGTGCGCGAAGACGTCCTGGAAGTGGCACGCGGCGACGAGATGCCCGGCGAGCGCGGCCCCGAACACGGACCACGCGGAACCGCAGGACACGAAGAAGTCGAGCGCGGTGCCCTCGGCGGCGGCGGCGAGGACGAGCGAACCCTCGACCTTCGGCCGTAGCACCGCCCGGAACCCGACCCAGTCGATGTCCGCCAGCGGCCGGAGTTCGAACAGGCCCGCGGCATGGATCACACCGCGTACGGCCGGCCACGGCCCGCTGCGCGGGTCGAAGACCGTGCGCATCGCCTCGGGGTCGGCGACGTCGCCGTCCGGGGTGTACACGGTGGCGCCGCCGCGCCGCAGCCGTTCGATCGCGGCGAGCACCCGGCCTTCGGCATCACCCGGGCCGGCATGCCCGTTGTCCGAACCGCCCCGGGCCAGCGGAGTACGTCCCAGCAGGATCAGGTGCCGCGCCCCGCGCCGGTACAGCCATTGCGCGAGAAGCAGGCCCAGCGCTCCGCGGCCACCGGTGACGAGGTAGGCGGCCGCCGGATCGAGCGCGAGTGGCTCGGGTGCGGCGTCGCCCGGACCGCGGCCGGCTCCAGCCCGTACCAGCCGGGGAACCATGCGCTGTCCGGTGCGGTACGCCACCTGGTCCTCCACATCCGGGTGCAGGATCTCCCGGGCGATCGTCGCGGCTTCGGCGTCGGGGTCCCGGTCCTGCGGATCGAGGTCGATCTGGCCGCCCCAGATGCCCGGCTGTTCCGTCGATACGGCGCGCCCGAGGCCCCAGGCGGGCGCCAGCACCGGTACGCACGCCGCGTCGCCGGCCGGGACGGCGCCCCGGGTGACCGCCCACAGGCGCGCTCCGGCCGCGATGCCGGGCGCCGACAGGGATCGCGGCGCGGTCAACAGCGGGCCGCACGAGGCGGCGAGCGCCTCGTCCCACTCCGGTCCGGGTGTGCGCAGCGCCGGGTCGGCGTCGAGTGCCGCGAGGTGGACGACGCCGCGCAATGTGGCGCCGGCGCCGCGGACCGCCTCCGCCAGAGCGCGGAACCCGTCGTCCGGGTCGAGCATCCGTGCCGGGATCCGCAGGCAGGTGTGGCCCGCCGCCTCGAGGAGTGCGGACAACCGGTCCGCCACGCCGTCCCCGGCGCCCCCGGTCAGCACCCAGTGACCACCGCCTCCGGAACCGGCGCCGCCGTTCGCCGTGGCACGGTCCGCGCGGTCCGGCTGCCACACGACCTCGTACATGGACTCGTCGACGTCGCCCCGGATGCCGCTCCCGCGCTCATCCGGTGCCGGGACCGCCCGGTCCTCGCCGCGCGCCACCGGGGCCCGGGCCGGCCGGTCGGGAATCCAGAACCGCTCCCGCTGCCAGGGATAGCTCGGCAGCCGGACCCGCCGGCCGCCGGCCGGCTGCACGGCCGCGTGGTCCAGCGGGTAACCGTTGACGTGCAGCGTGCCTGCGGCGGCGAGCATCGACGCGAGGCCGTCCTGCTGCGCGCGCATGGACTCGACCGCGAGGACTGCCGTCCCGTGGCCGTCAAGGCACTGCAGGATCGGGGTTGCCAGGGCCGGATGCGGACCGATCTCCAGTACGGCGTTGTGCCCCGCGCCGGCCGCACGGCGCAGCGCGTCCTCGAAGAGCACCGGTTCGGTGACGTTGCGCGCCCAGTACCCGGCACCGGCGAAGCCGGGCTCCGCGGGGCCGCCGGTCACCGTCGAGTACACGCTCAGCGTCGGCGGCGCGGGAGTGAGATCCGCCAGATCGGCTCGCAGCGCCCGCGCGCAGTCCGCCATCGCCAGCGTGTGGAATGCGTACTGCTCCTGCACGACCGACCAGAAAACGCCGCGGGAGCGGGCTTCGCGCCCCAGGTCCAGTACTGCCGGACGGTCACCCGCGACGACGGTGTTGCGCGGGCTGTTCACCGCGGCGACCGACACGGCCGCGCCACACCGCGCGATCAGCTCGGCGGTTTCCTGGCGGTCGAGCCCGACGACGGCCATCATCCCGCGGCCCCGGGTCGCGGCCATCGCCTCCCCGCGCCGCACCGCGATCTCGCACGCTTCTTCCAGCGCGAGGTATCCGGCCGCGTAGGCGGCGGCGACTTCGCCGACGCTGTGCCCGATGACCGCGTCGGGCCGCACCCCCCAGGCGCGCCACAGTTGGGTGAGCGCCGCCTGGACGGCGAAGACCGCGGGCTGGGCGACGGCGGTGTCGTCCAGCCGGGACCGCTCGCGCCCGGCGGACAGCTCGTCGCGCAGCGACCAGCCGGCAAGCCGGTGCACCACCGCGTCGCAGCGCTCGACGACCTCGTCGGCGGCAGGGTGGCGGGCCAGGGCGCGTCCCATGCCGGGCCACTGGGACCCCTGGCCGGTGTAGACGGCGATCAGCCTGGTCCGGCCGTCCTGGCGGGCGAGGCCGCGGCGGACGCGGCGCGGATCGTCCCGCCCGCCCGCGCCGGCACCGCGCCGTCCGGCCACCGGCCCGGCCAGCAGTTCCCCGGCCTGCTGCGCGGAATCGGCGACCATGGACAGCCGGTGGGGCAGGTGGGTCCGGTGCAGCGCGGCGGTGCGGGCCACATCGGCGAGGGCGGGCCCGCCGTGCCGCGTCTGGCCGAGCATCCGCCGGTACGCCTCGGCAGTGGCGTCGAGCGCTTCGGGCGAGTGCGCGGAGAGCAGGAGCAACTGGGTACCCGGTCGCTCGGGGCGCGACGGGGACGGCACGGAATCCGGCACCTGCTCGGGGGCCTGCTCCAGCAGGACGTGCGCGTTGGTGCCGCTGAAGCCGAAGGAGCTGACGCCGGCGATCCGCGAGCCGTGCCAGTCCGCCCATTCGACCGTCCGCCGGGGGATCTGGACGGGGATCTCGTCCCACGGTATGTGCGGGCTCGGCTCGTCGAAGTGGAGCTGGGCGGGAATCTGGCGATGGTGCAGGGCGAGCGCCACCTTGATCAGACCACTGATACCGGCTGCCGCCTCCAGGTGCCCGATGTTGGTCTTGACCGAACCGACGTGGAGCGCCGCACCGCGCTCCCGTTCCGGCCGCAACGCGTCCACCAGGGCGCTGACCTCCAGCGGGTCACCGAGCGGCGTCCCGGTGCCGTGCGCCTCGACGTAGCTCACCTCCTCGCGCCGTACCCCGGCGTCGCGCAGCGCTTCGCGCAGCACCGCCACCTGCGCCCGCCCGTTCGGCACCGTCAGCCCGGCGCTGCGGCCGTCCTGGTTGACCGCGGAGCCCCGGACCAGCGCCCAGATGCGGTCTCCGGCGGACTGCGCGTCGGCGAGCCGCTTGAGCACGACGACGCCGCAGCCCTCGCCGCGGCCGTACCCGTCGGCCCGGGCGCTGAAGGTCTTGCACCGCCCGTCCGGTGCCAGCGCGCCCATCCTGGCCAGGCTCGCTGTGGTCAGCGGGGAGAGCATGAGATTCACTCCGGCGACGATCGCCAGGTCCGCCTCGCCCGAGCGCAGGCTGCGGGTGGCCAGGTGTACGGCGACGAGCGAGGAGGAGCACGCCGTGTCCACGGCCAGGCTCGGGCCGTGCGTGCCCAGCAGGTGGGACAGGCGTCCGGCCGCGACGCTGAAGGTGTTGCCGGTGGCCAGGTACGGGTCGTCCGTGGCGGCCGGGTGCGCGGCGAGCAGGTGCAGGTAGTCCAACGTGTTGATGCCGACGTATACGGCGGTCGCCGAGCTGTCCAGCGTCCGCGCGGTGACGCCGGCGTCTTCGAGCGCCTCCCAGGCGACTTCGAGGAGCAGGCGCTGCTGCGGGTCCATGCTGCGCGCCTCGCGGGGTGAGATCCCGAAGGCGGCGGCATCGAACCCGTCGACCGGGCCCGCCAGGAACCCGCCGCGCCATCCGGGCGAGCCGCCCGACCCGTACGGCGCCTGCGGCTGCCAGCGGTCGCCGGGTACGTCGCGCGTCGCGTCGCGCCCTTCGCGCAGGAGCCGCCAGAATGAGTCGGGATCGACGGCACCGCCGGGCAGCCGGCACGCCATGCCGACGATCGCGAGGGGTTCGGCGCTGGCCGCACGCCGTTCGCGTGGTGCGGGTGTGGTGGCCGGGCGTCGCGCAGGTACGGGTGCCGGAGCACTGACCCGGGACGGCTCGATCCCGGCCAGGTATCCGGCCAGCCTCCGGATCGTGGGGTGGTCGAAAACCAGGGTCACCGGCAGCTTCAGGCCGAATTCGTCTTCCAGCCGCGCGCGTACCTGCACGATCATCGCCGAGGTGAGCCCGAGGTCGAAGAGGCCGGTGTCGGGGCCGAGTTCCTCGGGGCGGCGTAGTCCGAGCACTGCCGACAGTTCGGCCTGCAGCCGGTGGATCAGCTCGCCCGCCCGGGCCGGATTGACCTCCGGCACCGCGACGGGAACGGGCCGGGTATCGGGCGAGGGCGCGTCCGCCGCGCGGTCTGCCGCGATGCCGCCGGAGGCTCCGTCGGAACGAAGGCCGCGGAGGAGCGGAAGTACGTCGAGCACACCTGCGTCGCCGCCTCCACCGACGGCCACTTCGGTGGAGTCGGCCGTCGCGGGCACGTCGACCGTGCGGGACCTCTCGCGGTGTGGATGCGCCGTCGGGATCCAGTACTCGCGGCGTTCGAAGGGGTACCGCGGCAGGTCCGGCAGCACGGCCGGCCGGGTGGTCCGCGGCGACCAGTCGACCGGCCCGCCCGCGACCCAGGTCCGCGCGAGCGCCTCGGCCAGCTGCGTGGCCGGTTCGGCCGCGCGGGAGAGCGTCGGCACGCAGGTCCACTCGGCGCCGGCCGCGGCCGCGGCCGCGGCCGCGACCGAGGCCGCCGAGCCGAGCAGGCCGCCCGGCCCGAGTTCGATCAGGATCGTCGTGCCCTGGTTCAGGGCCGTGTGCAGAGCCTCGTTGAAGTGGACGGGCTCGCGACTGTGCCGGACCCAGTACGGCGCGGTGGCCGCTTCCGCACCGGCGAGCAGCCCCGTGGTGTCCGACACGAACGGTACGGTGGCCGGTCGCAGGGTGGTCTGGGCGAATGCGTCGCCCAGCGTACCGAGCATCGGCTCCACCTGCGCCGTGTGGAAGGCGACCGGGACGCGAAGGCGGACCGTGCGCAGGCCCTCGTCCGCGGCCAGCGCTGCGAACTGGTCGACGGCGCTGGACGGCCCGGCGATGACCGTCTCGCGTGGGCCGTTGTAGAGGGCGATGTCCACCGCGCCCGAGACGACGGGGGCCAACCCGGCCAGACGCTCCGGTTCGCAGAACACCGCGAGCATCGCGCCGTCTCCGGGCAGGTCCGCGATGAGTTCGCCGCGCACCGCACTGAGGCGGGCGCCGTCCTGCGGCGAGAGGATTCCGGCGAGTGTGGCTGCCGCGTAGGCGCCCGCGCTGTGTCCGAGGACGGTCTGCGGCACGACCCCGTGTGCCCGCCACCACGCGGCCAGGGTCAGCGCGAGCGCATAGAGCGCGGGCTGGATGTGGCGTGGGTCCTCGCGCCCTGGCGACCCGGAGTCGAGCAGGACGCTGATCGGCCCCTTGCCGGCCGGGCCGAGTACCTCCGCGAGCGAGTCCAGCGCGGCGGTGATGTGCGGGTCGTTTCGGTAGAGCCCGGCCAGGGCGCCGTGGACTGCGGTGCCGTGACCCGGCACGAGGAAGGTGGTGTGTGGGGTGGTGGTGGGTGGGGTGTGGTGTTGGGTGAGGTGGGGGTGGGGTGTGTTGGTGGTGAGTGCGGTGAGGGCTTGGGTGAGGTGGGTGTGGTTGGTGGTGGTGATGGTGGCGCGGTGGGGGTGGTGGGTGCGGGTGTGGGTGGTGGTGTAGGCGAGGTGGGGGAGGGGGGTGGGGTGGTGTTGGAGGTGGTGGAGGAGTTGGGTGGCGGTTTTGTGGAGGGTGGTGGGTGTGGTGGCGGAGAGGGTGATGGTGTGGGGTTGGTTGGTGTCGGTGGTGTCGGTGGTGTCGGTGGTGTCGGTGGTGTCGGTGGTGTCGGTGGTGTCGGTGGTGTCGGTGGTGTGGGTGGTGTGGGTGGTGTTGGTGGTGTGGGTGGTGGTTGTGGTGGTTGGGGTGGGGTGGTGTTGGAGGATGATGTGGGCGTTGGTGCCGCCGAAGCCGAAGCTGCTGGTGGCGGCGGTGGGGGTGGGTGTGGTGAGGGGGGTTGGGGTGGTGGGGATGTGGAGGTGTGGGTTCCAGGGGATGTGTGGGTTGGGGGTGATGGTGGTGGGGTGGGGTGGGATGGTGCGGTGGTGGAGGGTGAGGATGGTTTTGATGAGTCCGGCGATGCCGGCGGCGGCTTCGAGGTGGCCGATGTTGGTTTTGACGGAGCCGAGGTGGAGTGGGTGGTGGTGGGGTCGGTTGGGTGTGAGGGTGTGGGTGAGGGCGCGGATTTCGATGGGGTCGCCGAGGGTGGTGCCGGTGCCGTGGGTTTCGACGTAGTCGATGTGCTGCGGCTCGACCCCCGCGTCCGCCAGGGCACGTAGCACGACACGTTCCTGCGCCTCGCCGCTCGGCGCCGTCAGGCCGTTGCTTCTTCCGTCCTGATTCACCGCGCTGCCGCGGATGACGGCCAGGATGCGGTCCCGGCTGGCCAAGGCCGTGCTCAGCGAGCGCAGGACGACGATTCCGCAGCCTTCGCCGCGGACGTAGCCGTCGGCGTTGTGGTCGAAGGTGTGGCATCGGCCGGTGGGGGAGAGCATGCGGCCTTTGCTGAGGGCGATCATGGCGTCGGGGGAGAGGATGAGGTTGACGCCGCCGGCCAGGGCGGTGTCGGTTTCGCCGGTGCGGAGGGCTTGGCAGGCCAGGTGGACGGCGACCAGGCTGGCTGAGCAGGCGGTGTCGACCACGAGGCTGGGGCCTTGCAGGCCCAGAGCGTACGAGAGCCGGTTCGCCGCGAAGTTCGCCGACGCCCCGATCGCCGTGTATTCGTCGATCGAATCAGGGGCCGGCGTGGCCAGCCGCTCGTACTCGCCGGCCCGCATTCCGATGTAGACGGCGGTGTTGGTGCCGTGCAGGCTGTCGGGTGGGATGTGGGCGTGTTCGAGGGCGTGCCAGGCGGTTTCCAGGATGATGCGGTGTTGGGGGTCGATGGCGGCGGCTTCGCGGGGGGTGATGCCGAAGACGGTGGGGTCGAAGCCGCGTACGTCGTGGAGGAAGCCGCCGTGGCGGGCGTAGGTGTGTCCGGGGGTGTCGGGGTCGGGGTGGTAGTAGCGGTCGTTGTTCCAGCGGTCGGCGGGGATGGGGGTGATGGCGGTGCGTGCCTCGGTGAGGAGTTGCCAGAACTGTTCGGGGCCCTCCGCGCCGGGGAACCGGCATCCGATACCCACCACCGCAATCGGCTCGGACACCGCAGGTGTCGACCCGTTGCGGTCTGATCCGTCCGCCGGGAGCGCCAGTGTGCGGGCGGCGGCGGCGATGGTCGGATGCTCCCAGGCGAGGGTGGTGGATACGTCGCGGCCGAGCCACCTCGACAGCCGCTCCGCGACGCTGACCGCCCGTACCGAGTCCAGGTTGAAGTAGCTGAACGACTCCCTCGGCGAAACGTCCCGTACGGCGCAGCGTGCCGACTCCGCTATCAGCAGTCGTAGCTGGTTCTCGATCTCCGCCGGCGTGCGGGTCGGCGAAGCGGCGTAGGAGACGGCGACCTGCTCCGGCGGCGGGGCCGGAGCCTGCTCCGCCGTGCGCGGTACAGCGTCGTCACCGGCGTCGTCGGCGCCGATGCGCACCGGCGGCGGATAGCCGCCTTCGAGGTATCTGGCCCGAGCGGCCTTGCGCTGGATCTTGCCGCTCGACGTCGTCGGCAGGGCGCCCGGCCGGACCAGCACGATCGTGTCGGCGGCCAACTGATGTTCTTCGACGATCCGACGGCGGATGGTCGCGGCCAGCCGGGCGCGGTCGGCGGGCCCGGTCCGGCGTCGCGGCAGCTCCTGGACGATCACGAGCGACGGCTCGCCCTCCGCCGGGACGGCGAACGCGGCGCAGCGCGTCGAACCGAGCGCGGGATCGCTGTCCATGCTCGTGGCCTCGACGTCCTGCGGGTAGACGTTGCGTCCCCGGAAGATCATCATGTCGTCCACGCGGCCCGCGATGTACAACTCGCCGTCGATCATCGCCCCGAGGTCGCCGGTGCGCAGATATCGCTCCTTACCGCTGCCGATGGTGTTGTGGAACGTCCGCTCGGTGGCCTCGGGGTTGTCGAGGTATCCGCCGGCCACGCTCTGGCCGCCGAGCCAGATCTCGCCGACCCGGTCGGCACCGGTACGACCGCCGGTCGATGGATCGACGATCTCCACCACGACGCCGGGCATCGGACGCCCCGAGCTGACCAATGGCTGTGCCTGCGCCAGGTCGGTCGGCGGCAACAGCCGGCCCGCTTCCATCCCGGGCCGTGAGACGTAGCGCACGACCGGACCGGCACCGGTCGCGCTGGCCGACACCGTCAGGGTGTTCTCCGCCAGGCCGTAGGCGGGAACAAAGCTCGACCTGCGGAATCCGCAGCCGGTGAAGGCGCGCGTGAAGGCTTCGAGCGTGGTCACCCGGATCGGCTCGGCGCCGTTGATCGCCCGGGTCCAGGTGGACAGGTCGAGATGCTGCCTGGCCTGTTCGTCGATCCGGTCGACGCACATCTGGTACGCGAAGTTCGGGGCGAAACTGACCACCCCGCCGTACCGCGTGATGGCCTCCAACCAGCGCACCGGCGAGCGGATGAAGGCCGCGGACGCCAGGTGCGTCGACGGGAAATTCGAGTACAGCGGATAGATCAGACCGGAGACCAAACCCATGTCGTGGTAGAGCGGGAGCCAGTTGACGCCCCGCACCTCGGGGTCGAAGGAGTAACAACTCTGCGCCGACCGGGCATGCGCGAGCAGGTTGGCGTGGGAGACCATCACACCCTTGGGCGAACCGGTCGAGCCCGAGGTGTACTGGAGGAACGCCAGTGCGTCGCCGGCCGTGCCGGGCGGATTCCAATCCAGCCCGGAGCCCTCGGCGACCTCCTGCCGGACGGACAGCCAGCGCGCGTGCCACAGCGATGACCCGGACTGCTCGGTCAGGTCGGCCGGCACCTGGTTCGACTCCGCCTGGTCCGACAGTACGATGGCGGCGTCGCAGTCGCGCGCAATGGCCTCGATGCGGTCGTAGCGGCCCGACGCGGCTGGTGGATAGGCGGGTACCGCCACGAGTCCGGCGTGGAGGCTGGCGAAGAAATAGGTGATGTAGTCCAGGCCCGGCGGGCACAGCATGAGCACCCGGTCACCGGGCTTGGCCACCTGGCTGAGCATGGCGGCGACATCTCTGGCCCGAGCTTCGAGCCGGCCGTAGGTCAACTCGGACACGACGGGCTGGGCGGACCCCGCATATTCGAGGAACCGGAACGCGAGCCGGTCGGGATCCTGCTCGGCGCGTTGCCGGAGCAGCTCGGTGACGGTCCGCGGGCCTGAGGTTGAGCGTGCGGTCACGGCTGCATCCCCCGTCCTCGTACATTCGCATCCCGCGCTTGACGGCGCGAGGTGTCTGACGGCACTTGGGTAATGGCGTCGGGTACGAGTGTGCGGCGCGGGGGATTAGAAGATCTTCCAATTCTTACCGGATCACCAGCGCGCGGCCGCACCCGCAGTGCCAGCTCTCACCGGGTCGAGACATCGGCGCGGTCGAGCGGCTGCCCGTCCGTCCACTGTGTACGCCTTACCGTCGGTCATCGGCGTGGGTATGCTGGCCGACGTCGCACCGCAGGCGTGGCGGCGCTCGCCGGCCAGTGTGAGGAGGACTCGTGACCGAGGCCGCCAGCACCGAAGGCATTGTGGAAGATCACTTGATCCTGGACAACGTTCGACTGGCCAACCCCCATGAGCTCTACCGGGTGCTGCGTGCGCAGCGACCGGTCGTGCGCGTCACCGTGCCGTCCGGGATCCGGGCCTGGTTGGTCACCCGCCATCAGGACGTGCGGGCCGCGCTCGCCGACCCGCGGCTGGCCAAGGACAGCGCGTCGATCATCCGTCGGCTGGAGCATCACACGGACCCGAGTCGGTACCCCGCGGTGGCCAAGTCGTACGCCGAGCACATGCTCAACTCCGACCCGCCCGACCACACCAGGCTGCGGCGCCTGGTCGGCAGGGCGTTCACCCCGCGCGGCATCGCGCAGTACCGGCCGCGCATCGAGCAGATCGCGGGTGAGTTGCTGGACGCGGTGGCGGCCGAGGCGGCCAGCACCGGCGGTATGGTCGATCTGCTGGACAGCTTCGCCTTTCCGCTGCCGATAACCGTGATCACCGAACTGCTGGGCGTACCGCTCGACCGGCGCGACGAGTTCCGCGAGTGGTCGAACGCGAGCCTGTCCAGCGACCCCGCAGCCCCGCGCCGGTACGCGGCGATGGCCGCATACCTACAGGACCTCATCGACGACAAGCGGCGCCATCCCGGTCCGGACATGCTCTCGACGTTCGTCGCCGCCAGCGAGGACGCCGACCGGCTCTCCGACCGGGAGGCGGTCGCGATGGTGTTCCTGCTCCTGATCGCCGGCCACGAGACCACGGTCAACCTGATCGGCAACGGCGTTCTCGCGCTGCTGCGCCATCCCGAGCAGATGGCCGCGCTGCGCGCCGACCCCTCACTCGCCCCGCAGGCGGTGGAGGAGTTCCTGCGCTACGACGGCCCGATCAACATGGCCACTCTCCGCTACACCACCGAACCTGTCGTGTTCAGCGGCACGACGATTCCCGCAGGTGAGGTCATCTTCGTCGCGCTGGCCTCGGCCAACCGCGATGTCGCGCAGTACCCGGACGCCGACCGGCTCGACATCCGGCGGGAGGCGGGAAACCTCGCATTCGGCCACGGCCTCCACTACTGCCTCGGCGCCCCGTTGGCCCGCCTCGAAGGCGAGATCGCCTTCAACTCGCTGCTGGCCCGGTTTCCGCACCTGGAGCTGGCCCGCGCGCCCGCCGAACTCTCCTGGCGCTCGGGCACCCTCATCCGCGGCCTGACCGAGCTTCCTATCCGGATCGGTCGCTGACCTTCCTGCTCTGCGGCCGAGCTGTCGTCGGACCGGTCGACCTGCGCGAAGCGGCTCAGCCGACCAGCCGGTCGAAATAGCCCTGGATGTCGGCGTCGCTGACCACCCCGCGGGCGGCGAGAATGTCGAGGCACCGGATGACGAGTTCGAAGGAGAAGAAGACCGCGTCGGCGAAGACCGCCAGGTACTTCAGCTGTTCGGTGGCCATCTCCGGGGACACCGGGTTCTTTATGTAGACAGCATCGCCGTCGACGGCCTGGTTCCACGTCATATCCTTCGGCAGCTTGCCGAAACGGGAGTGGTTGATGCCGGTGGACTTGACGAACAGGAACTTGTGGAAGAGGAACCCCCGTGAGCGCAGGTAGGTGTCCAGCCCGCCGATGTTCGGCTCGCTGTCGTACAGCTGCAGGAACCGGACCTCGGGGATGATCGCCACAGCGTCCGCGAGTCGCTTCTGCCCGCCTCGCATGGCCTCAACCTCGTAGCCCTGGCAGTCGATCTTGAGTAGGTCGACGTTCTCCATCTCGGGCAGGTCGTCGATCCGGTGGGTTTCCAGGTCGATCGTCTGCACCAACGTGGTTTCGTCACGCCACCGGTCGATGAAGTCGATCGACGGTCCATGGATCGGGTACATGCTGCTGAACGCGTCGTTCCTGAAGATGTGCAGGGTCGCCGCGCCACCTTGGCCAATGGCGTTGGGGAGGTAGTGCTCGTTGTCCCGCTTGGTTTTCAGCAGCTTCTGGTAGGCGTCCTCCTGCGGCTCGATGCCCCACAACTCGCACAAGCCCTGCTCAACAAGAGTCTGGTAGGGAGGCCGGTCCCACCCCAGCGGATTGGCGCCGACGTCCAGGATTCGGGGCAACCGCTCGGGCTTCAAGAGCTCTACCAGAGCCGCCGATCGCTGCGCGTCGATATTGCCGGCCATGATCGACCACATCCAGACGTAGACTGGAGCCTTCGTGGGCAACAGCTTCGCACCCTGCCGTGCTCCTCATCAAGTCGCGACTGAGGGCATGGATGCGGCTGGGATGCCGGTTCCGATGAGCCCGACAACGCGTCCATCATCGATCCGCGCACGTCTGATCCGGCGGAAAGTGCCCGAGCGGATAGCCGCCGGTGCGACGCCGGTCCGGGAGGAGTGGTCCGGCGACGCTCCCGGGCGGACGGACGCCAGATCCCCCTGCACGGCTGGTACGCAGAGCGGGCACCGGAATCCGGCATCCGGACCTGCCGACGGCCGCCGGGGACTGCCTGCGGTCGCGGTGAGGGCTCCTGCAGGCGGTGGTCGCTTTCGTCGTCAACTGCCGGTACCGTGCCAACAGCCATCGTGCAGCGGACAGTCGGGGGAGCGGGCATGGGTGCGAAGACGGCGTTGTTGGCCTTCGCCGACGGGGATCTGCTTCCGGCGTTGCTCGGCGCAACGGCCTGCGATCCGGCCGAGGCCGAGGATGTCGTGCGGCGGGTCCACCCGGGGCACGAGGTGACGCGCATCGGCGATGGCACGTTGTTCGACCGACCGTACCCGCCGGATGACATCACCTACGCCACCGTGCTGGCCGGCGCCGAGCTGCTGTGCGATCGCAGGCTGGTGCTCGATCGCCCGTCCGAACTTCCCGAGCACCTGCGCGCGGTCGGCGCTGGTCGGCGGATCGTCATGCACGGGATGCATTCCGTGGTGGACTGGCTGTGCTTCGCCCTCTGGGAGGACGGGAAACTGGTCCGCTCGCTGAGCCTGTCGCCGGACAGCGGCATCGAGGAGAACATCGGCGAGCCGTACGACTTCGAACTGCCGTTCTGGGCCGGTGAGCATCCGGTCGAGCCGATGCCCGGATGGCCGGACCAGGGTCCCTATCCGTTGCCGTTCCATCCGCTGGAACTGGGCGAGGAGGCGCTGCGTGCGCTGTTCGGCTTCGTGGTCGAAGGCCGACCTGACCCGGACGACATTGCTGCGGAAGCCGTCTCCCTGCACGGCTTCCGGGTGACCGACCCGACCGGGCGGGAGCAGACCGAGCGCGAGGCCGACTACCAGCGAGTGCGCCAGATGATGGGACCGCCCCGGCTGTTCCGAACGGGACCGGACGGGACGATGCAGGAAGTCAGCTTCGACGCGCTCTGAGTCACCAGAACGCTGGCCGTGCCTCGATGCCGGGAAGTCGAGAGCGGCGGAACGTGGCTCTGGTACGCCAGCCTGGTCAGGCTGCGGCAGCGGGATTGTCGTGCACCAGCCGCCAGCCCAGTACGCCGTACCAGACCATGACCGGCAGGTGGAGGGCGTAGCCGAGCTGTTCCAGCGTTGCGGTGGGGCCGTCGGTCCCGGTTGTCCATGGCAGCAGAACGGCGGCGAGGCCCGACATCGCGGCGACCACGCCGGTGCGCCGGAGTCCGGTGGGCAGCGGGGTGCCGAGCGCGGTCGCCACGGTCGCGGCGGTCCAGAGCAACCCGGCCAGGTTGACGGTCCACTTGGCGGTCAGTAGGACCGCCCAGGCCACCGTGGTGGCCGCAGGGTCCGTGGGATCGGCGGCCAGTTGGGTCAACGCCAGGTTTCCGGCGTCGTGGAGCAGGCCCGCCAGGCCGGCGCAGGCCAGCAGCCCGGCGGCCAGCGTCACGAGGTGTGGCCTGGACGTCGTGGGGCGGGCGAGCATTGAACCTTTCCCAAGCTCCCCTTGCGGTCCGCCGGAGCTCGAGGTCGGACGCGGTGTGTGAGCGCCGCGTGGTTCAGGTTGAAAAAGGTTCATTATGAGCCCGGCCGCGAGCAGGGCGAGCCAGCCGGTTGCGTCGAGCCCCAACTCGATCAGGTGCAACCCGACCCGTGCATGCACCGCTGCCAACACGGCGGCGGGGTCGGCCGGATTCAGGGTCAGCCCCGATGGCACGACGACCGCCACACCGGCGAGCATGGCCGTCAACGAACTCAACAGCAGCATGCCCGTCAGTCGGGCCGCGGCACTACGGTCAGTGGGATTCATGGCCGGGACGCTAGAACCCTGACGCAGGGAGAAGGTCAAGGCAGGAGGAGGAAGCTGTGTGGCGCATCGGAGAGCTGGCGGGGATGGTCGGAGTATCCGAACGCACCCTGCGCCACTATGACAAGATCGGGTTGCTGGTCCCCGCCACAGTGGACCGGGCCACCGGCTACCGGTGGTACGGCGTGACCGAACTGAGCCGGCTGGAACGCATCCGGGGACTACAGCACCTCGGCCTGTCGCTACGCCAGATCGCCGACATCCTGGATGCCCCCGACGCGCACCTCCGGCAGGCCCTGGCCGAAACCGTGACCGCACTACGTCGCGACATCGCACTGAAGGCCGCAGCCCTCGCCGCGGCTGAGGACCGGCTCGCCACGCCGGCGTCGGTCCTGCCCCAGCAGGCTACGGTCGGTGGGCGCCGCCTGCACGTGCGCTACCTGCGAATCGCCCATCCGTCCGAGCTGGCCGTCCTGTGTCCGTCATCCCCGGCGGCCCTGCTGACCTGGCTCAGCGGGCAACCCACCGGGAATTTCCTGGCGGCAGTCACTGCCGGGCGCAGAGGCGAACGGCTCGACCTGCCCGCCCGCACGGTGGTGCGAGCCGTCGTCCCACCGGCAACCGGCGTGGTCCGCGCCGGCCTCGACCTGTTCGACTGGCTGCGTCGGCGTGACCTGACCGTAGCCGGACCCACCCTGGAAGAGCACCTGGTCGACGCCGACGCGGCCAGCGCCACCGTGCTCGAGGTACCGGTGCAACCCGCGACGCTGCCGGCCCACCTCGCGGCCGACCGGACCTGACTCCCGCTGAAACGCCCAGGCCACCGACAGCGGCCAGGCACCGCACCGTACGGAGTCCCGGACCGTACCAGGCTCGGCCGGGCGAAGAGGCGTCGTTCTACTATGCTGATCATTCATTTGTCCGTACCCGTGCCCGGCTAGGCCCGATGGAGCATAGATGTCCGACTTGCGTCCGACCAACCAGGAGCCGGTGACCTCCAGACTCGACACCAACGTGCCGCACACGGCACGGATCTGGAACTACTGGCTCGGCGGTAAGGACAACTTCGCGGTCGATCGGGAGGTCGGGAAAAGAGTCAAGGACATCTTTCCCGTCGTGATCGAGCTGGCACGTGCTGACCGGCTGTTCTTGGGACGGGCTGTCCACTACCTGGTCGCCGAGGCGGGGATCCGCCAGTTCCTAGACATCGGCACCGGGCTGCCCACCCAGGACAACACCCATCAGGTCGCGCAACGGGTGGCCCCCGAAACGCGGATCGTCTACGTCGACAACGATCCACTGGTGCTGGTACACGCACGCGCCTTGCTGACCAGTTCCCCAGAGGGCGCCACCGACTACATCGACGCCGACCTGCACGATCCGGAGACCATCTTGCGGCGGGCGGCCAACACGCTGAACTTCGCCGAGCCCGTGGCGATCATGCTGCTCGGCATCATGCACTTCATCAACGACGATGACGAGCTGCAGCAGATCATCGACCGGCTGCTGGCGGCGGTGCCGTCCGGAAGCTACGTCGCCGTCGCCAACACCACCACGGCGGTCAACGGTGAGGCCACCGCCGAAGCGGTCCGCGTGTGGAACATCGATGCCCAGCCGAAACTGAAGCTGAGGACCCCCGAGCGAATCGCCGAGTTCTTCGCCGGCCTTGAGCCTGTAGAGCCGGGCTGGGTCTCGTGCTCACGGTGGCGCCCCGAGCCGCAGGACGACGGCAGCCTGCCGGTCGAGGTTGACCAGTGGTGTGGGGTCGTGCGCAAACCATAGGCTGCGGCATGGCGTGGTGGCCGCAACGGCGGTTACGTCGAGCCTGAGCCGCCGAACGAGGGGCGGCTGCGCATCCCTGCGAACTCGACCGCGAGCGCCACTGGCGGGAAGTGGGCGTGCGACTCGAATTGGCGGCAGTAGCTCCGGTTCCTGCTCGGCGCATCGTGATCTCCGCCCTCGTCGGGCACCCGGTGCGCCACTGGTGCTCGCGGGTGGGTGAAGCGGAGTCGAACGGCGTCAGACGACGGTGTGGTGGCCGGCCTTGACGACGTCGTCGTACTCGCGGCGTCGGGTGTCGTACGCGGATTCCAGGAACGCCTCCGAGTCGCGACCGACCGGCAGCCGCAGCGGTGGCGACTGCATCCCGCTGAGGCGCCAGACGACGTCCGCGAAGACCTCGGGCGGATTGACGTCCTGCTTGTCGTTCATGCTGCGTAGCGCGCCGAGGGTGCCGTTGCTGATCGGAGCGTAGTCCTCGATCCGCTGCTCAGGCAGCCTCAACGCGGTGGCGTACCCGGTGGCGAAGCCCCCCGGCTGCAGGATGGTCACCTTCACGCCGAGGTGGCCGGCCTCGGCAGCGAGCGACTCGGCCAGTCCCTCCAGCGCCGCCTTGCTGGCGTTGTAGGCGGCCAGGCCCGGGAACGGCACCGTGCCGGCGACCGAGCTGACGAAGACGGCGTGCCCGGACCGCTGCGCCCGCCAGAGCGGCAGCACCACCCGGGTGAGCCGCCACGGCCCGAAGACGTTGGTGTCGAACTGCGCGGCGAGCTGGTCCTCCGACACCTCCTCCAGGGTGCCGAACTGTCCGTAGGCGGCGTTGTTGACCAGGATGTCGATCCCGCCGAAGGTGTCCAGCGCCAACTCGACCGCCGCCTGACACTGCGCCTGGTCGCGTACGTCCAACGCGGTGGACAGCAGATTGTCGGGGTACTGGGCGACCAACTCGGCCAGAGTCTCCGGTCGCCGTGCGGTGGCGAGCACCCGTTCTCCCTCGGCGGCGAGCCGGGCGGCGAGGGCGCGCCCGAGTCCGGTCGAGCAACCCGTGATCAACCAGCGCTTCGCCATCGTACGACAGTCCCATCCAGACAGTTACGTGCCGACCGCAGCCTGTCAGGATCCCCGGTCCAGGTGAAGAGGCATCTCCTGTCGTCTATCGGATAGACCGGCGCACCGGCCCACGCCCGGCACCGCTTCGGGGAGTCCCCGCTACGACGCCGCCCGAACGGATCTTCGGAGCAGCCGGGTGAAGACCAGTGCTGGTGGCCCTACTGGCGCGTGTCGCGCCGGCCCGGGGACGAGCAGGGCTGGAAAGGCCGAGGTCGGCGCCGCCGTGGCCGCGGCTGTGGATGTTGTGCATCGAAAGGGTGGATGCGATCGGTGCCGTGGCGAGCCCATCCGCGTTCCTGCGCGTGCTGGTCGGCGTGGTGGTCGTAGCCGCCGCCGGCGGCTGCGAACCCGGCACCCCGGATGCGGGCGCGACGACGAGTCCCGCCACCGCCGGCCCGCCGCCCTCTCCGGTCGTGGTCGGCCGGGAGCGTCCGGTTAAGATCACCGGACCGCAGGCCGGTCTGCTGACCCAGGAGCAGATCGAGGCGGCGGTACCGGGCATGTCGGGCCCAGGCGTCTCGTTCACCGAACAGGTGCTGCCCGAACTGCAGGAGAAGACGCTCGACTGGTTCTACTACCGCGACATGTCGGACGAGGTGCGGTGCGACAAGCTCCCGGAGATCTGGCTGGCCGGCAAGGGGAGCACCGGATACTCCTGCCAGTACCTCCGCATCCGCACGGTGTCGGACACCGAACGGCGCTGGGCGGACGAGGAGATCTTCGTGCGGGACGACGGCGAGTAACGCTTCGGTTGAGCTGTCCGGGAGTCGTCGGTGACTGGTGCCGCTCGGCCCGACCGTCCTGCTTGATGTCGCGGATGGCGAGCAGGCTGCGGCCTACGGCGACTCCTGCAACGGCCACACCTCAACGACACCCCTCGCGACTGCACATGGCGTTTTCGACACGAGTTGGATCGCTTCCTCCAGCGTTGCGGCTTCGATGATCGCGAATCCGGCCACCGGGAGAGCGGAGGACATGAAGGGCCCGCTCTGCACGGTCGTGCCGGCATCGTCGTGGTTTCGCACCTGCACGGGCGCGCCGGCGATGCCCATATCAGCTCCCGCCGCACGCAAGCGCACGTCATGCGCGTGGGCACCGTCGCGTACCGCCGCGGCGGTGCGGTTGTAGCCGTCCTGGTCGCCGTATCCGATGGTCACGAACTTGGCCATGACAGTTCCCTCCTCCGGTTCGTACGGACTGCTGAAGGGCGTTCATCGGTCGTCTCCCTTGGTGGCAGTCGGGCGTTAGATTTGTGCGGGGCCGGCATGGCCGCGCGGGGTGGCGTCCGCTCGTCGCTTCTTGCGGGTTCAGCCCGAGCGGGCCGACGGGTTGCGTGATCGACGAACATGTCGACCACGTCGTCCAGATGGCGGGCCCAGCGGTCGCCTCCCGGGTCGTTCGCGATCTGCTGGTCGACCAGGCCGGTGACGAGTGCGGTGGAGATGTCGATGTCCGCCGGGTCGCTGACGCCGAGTCGGGCGAGGTTCTCCGTCCACTGCGACGGCAGCCGGCCACCGGCGAGCGCCTCCGGAGCCAGCGCATATGACTCCGCCGACGGTTCGAACCCGGGGATCGGGCGCTGGAAAAGGAGCTGATAGCGGGCGTTGTCGGCGACGCAGAAGGCGAGGTAGGCGCGGGCGACCGCCTTGAGGCCGGCACGCGGGTCGGCGGAAGGTGGCACCTGTTGCATCGCCTCCAGGAACCGGCGGTATCCGTTGGCGAACATGGCGTCGTAGATCGCGTGCTTGGAAGGGAAGTACGAGTACAGGGACTGTGGGCGCATACGTACCCTGCCGGCGAGGTCCCGCAGGGACAGGCCGGCAAGGCCCTGCGACTGGGTTAGGTCCCAGGCTGTCCGGATGATCTCCGCTTTGGTTTCCTGATGCCGTTCGGAACGCCTGTCGCCGATCGGTTTACCTTCCATGCGCAGGAGCATGACGCCGCGTGGCTCGGCTGTCAACAACTCGAGGAAAGGGGCGGCCGATCGAGGCGGTGCGGCTCGGCTCAGCTCGTCAACGACTTGAGGGCATTGTCCAGCGTGGTGAAGATGACGTCCGAGCCGCCGTCCCGGTGAGGCGTCGGATCGGGCTGACCCGGTGCCGGTGCCCAAAGCCACCAGATGTTCTGCCAGGGGTCGAGCATCCTGCCGAGGGTCGATTCACCGTAGAACGGGGTCGGTTCGGTGACGGTGGTGGCGCCGTGCGCGTTGGCGCGGTGCAGCACCGTCGCCACGTCGCGAACCCACACCTGGAGCAGACCGGGCCGCAGTGGCCAGCCGTCGAGCCGATCGGCGATCATCAGGTCGACGCTACCGAGTCGTAGCTGGGCATGGATCAGCTTGCCGTCGGGCATCGGGGTCCTCGCCTCGGCGGTCTCCGGGACGCCGAAGACCTCGGATACGAAGGTGATGAGGGCGGCGGCGTCGTCCACGATCACGAACGGGTTGAGCACGGCGCCGGCGGCGGGAACCGACTGCTGGGGGAGCAGGACTTCACTGTTCATGCTGAGAAGGCTCACAGCAGTTCCGGCCAGTTTCTGACCTCAGGAGCAACCCGGCCCGGAGCTGCCGTGGGCCACGCGTTACCGATTGAAGAAGATTCAACTGATTGAAGAAGATTCAATGGTGTGATTGGCCTGTCGGGGGGGTCCGACCGGCCGCCCGGGACGTGATGGACGGCCGGCTGCCCGGGGTTTCAGGCGATTCTGCGCCGGTAGGCGAGCATGGCGAGCGCATAGGCGACGACAAGAATTCCGACGCACCAGGCGAGGGCGATCCAGATTTCGCCGCCAACCGGCTGCCGATCGAGGAGCGCCCTGATCGTGTTGACGATGGAGGTGACCGGTTGGTTCTCCGCGAAAGCGCGCACTGGCCCGGGCATCGTGTCGGTGGGGACGAACGCCGAGCTCACGAAAGGCAGGAAGATGATCGGATATGAGAAGGCGGTCGCTCCGTCAGTGGAGGATGCCGAGAGTCCGGCCATCACCGCGACCCACGTCAGCGCGAGCGTGAAGAGCACGAGGATCCCGGCCACGGCGAGCCACCCCAGCACTCCCGCCGACGAGCGGAAGCCCATGAGAAGCCCTACCAGGACGATGACCACCACGGAGATGGCGTTGGATACCAGCGAGGTCAGCACGTGTCCCCACAGCACGGACGAACGTGCGATCGGCATGGAGTGGAAACGCTCGAAGATGCCGCCCTGCAGGTCGTTGAACAGTCGGTAGGCGGTGTAGGAGATGCCGCTGGCGATCGCCATGAGCAGGATGCCGGGCATCAGAAAGTTGACGTAGTTGTCGGTACCCGCCTGGATGGCGCCGCCGAACACGTAGACGAACAGCAGCATGAACGCGATCGGCATGATCGTGACCGTGATGATGGTGTCCATGCTGCGCGTGACGTGTCGCACGGAGCGCCCGAGCATCACGCTGGTGTTGCTGAAGGAATGCGCGGTCATCGCTGCACCTGCTTTTCTTTTTCGTGAGTCCTGTCGCTTCCGACGATCGCCAGGAAGATTTCCTCCAGGGTGGGTTGCCGTTCCACGTATTCCACTTTCGCGGACGGGAGTAGCTTCCTCAGTTCTGCCAACGTGCCGGACACGATGATCGTGCCCTCGTGCAGGATCGCGATCCGGTCGGCGAGCTTCTCGGCCTCTTCCAGGTACTGGGTCGTGAGAAGGACCGTCGTGCCGCTGTCGGCGAGGTTCTGGATCACCTGCCACACTTCGATGCGGGCCTCCGGGTCCAGTCCGGTGGTTGGCTCGTCGAGGAAGATGATCGGTGGGTCGCCGATGAGGCTCATGGCGATGTCGAGGCGGCGGCGCATGCCGCCCGAGTAAGCCGACACCCGGCGTCCGGCCGCATCGGCAAGGCCGAATCGTCCGAGCAGGTCGTCTGCGACCCGGCGGGGATTCTCCACCTGCCGCAACTTGGCGATCATGACCAGGTTCTCCCGGCCGGTGAGGATCTCGTCGACCGCCGCGAACTGCCCGGTCAGGCTGATGGACTCCCGCACCCGCGCCGGCTGGGACAGGACGTCGAATCCGTTGACGCTTGCCGTGCCGTCATCCGGCTTGAGCAGGGTGGCGAGGATCCTCACGGTCGTGGTCTTGCCGGCACCGTTGGAGCCGAGCAACGCGAAAATGCTCCCGCTGGCCACATCGAAGTCGACGCCCTTGAGTACCTGCACCTTCTGATAGGACTTGCGCAATCCGTTGACCCGGATAGCCAGGTTCTGTGCTTCCATGCTTCGTGTCTCCCTATGCAACAGTCACGCTGGACGGGTCTGCCCCGAGACCTTTGAACTCGACCCAGTTCAGGCGGTCGGGGATCAGGAGCGGTGGATGATGATGTCGCCGTAGGAGGTGCGACCGCGTACCTCGACGGTCTCGTCGGCCTCCTCGGGTCGGATGGCGTTCTCCAGCTCGTTGCGTACGTGTCCGAATCCGGTGTTGACCTCGAGCCAGGCGGCGGTGCCGTCGGCGACGCCGATGTCCAGGTCGCCCATGGCGGTCCCGAGCGTGACCGAGCCGCGGGCCACCTCGCCGAGGCGGATGTTGCCGTTGGAGGTCTTCGCATCGACGTCGGCGCCGGCCCGTTCGATCCGGATGTGGCCGTTGGCGGCGCGTACCCGGACGTCGCCGGTGACCACGTCGATCGTGGTGTCGCCGTTGGAATTCTTGACCACCGCGGTGCCGTCGATCTCGCCGATCTGGATCTTGCCGGATCCGGTGGAGATCTCGGTGTTGCCGTTGATGCCGTCGGCGGTCACGTGACCGGCCGATGTGTCCGCGTGCAGCGGGCCGGTTCGTTCGAGCCAGACGCTCCCGGCGGAGGTCTTGAGCCGGCACCGCCCGAGCCGGCCGGCGCAGCGGAGGTCGCCCACCTGGAGGTGGGCAGAGAGCTGGGAGTCGCTGGGCAGTTGGATGGTCACGTCGACCGACCTGGTCTTGCGGGAGAAGTCGAAGGCGCGTGCCCTCGGGCCGGTGATCCGGAGCGTGCCGTTGGTGTAGTCGGCACGGACCTGCCGGGCGGCTTTCACGTCGGACTCGTCGGCTTCGTCGCTCGGGCGGACCTCGACGAGGGTGTCGGTCCGGTTGCCCGCGGTGATTCGCACGTCGGCGACGCCGAGTTCGAGCGTGACGGAGATCGGCTCAGGGGTCTCGAATTTTGGCATGGTTGTCCCCGCATCATGGGTAGGTGAGTCGTCCCCGCAGGTCGGAGACGTGGGATGAGGTAAGCGTGGGGGTGGCTAGCGCACCCAGCCGGTGAAACGCTGCTTGGTCCGTTTCGCGCTGCCGGACGGCTCGGATCGCTGGTGCTGATCCGAGCGCTGCAAGGTGGTGGCGGCCGCCCGGACGAGCCAGGCGTTGACTGAGCGGCCCTCCTTGGCTGCGGCCTCCTCGATCGCGGCCTTGAGCTGCTCGGGTAGCCGTACGTTGATCCGCGCGGCGGGGCCGTTCTCGGCGATCGGCAGGTCGTTGTCCGGGGCGTTGTCGAGCGTCGCTGTCGCGTGCTCGGCCGCGAGTTCGAGCGGCTCGGCGGGTGGCGGGGTCACGACGAAGCTCGGGTCGCGTCCGCGTAGGCGCAGTTCCACCGAACCCGGAGCCAGGTCTCGGGTGATCTCGTCGGCGGCGGCCGACAGCGCGTCCAGCAGCGTCATCCGGATCGCCGATTCGAGCGACCCGGTCAGGCGCTCGACCAGGGCACGCGCCTCCGCACCGCCGGCTTCGGCAAGCGTGGCGAACTCACGTCCGAGGTTGCCCACATATGAGGTCAAGTCCATGGTGCCATCATGGCACACTCATGGCACACCAACAAGCCTCGTTGGCTCAGAACTGGCGCCATGGTCGATGCCGGCGGCACCGGGGGCGTGAATAGGATCACCCCAGATCAGCAGCAAGCCGGCATGTTGGACGCCGGTGATGCGTGGGGACGGCTGGAGGCGAGGCGAGGTTGCTCCCTTCCCCCTTCGAGCAGGACACGCCGCCTTGGTGGTGCCGTTGCGCGACCGGGCCGGCGATAGCACCTTCCGGAGACGCCGGAAATGCAGGGTGTTCGTCCCGCGAGCCCCGTCCGGCTAGGGTCTCTCTCTACCGCAGGTGGGGCGCCGCGCGGTGAGGGGAGAACTCGAGATGAGCATGCCGCTGCTGCCGGAGGAACGGACCCGGCTCGGTAGGTATGAGCTACTGGGCCGTCTGGGCGAGGGTGGCATGGGCACCGTCTACCTCGGGCGAGATCGAGACGGGCGCAAGGTGGCTATCAAGATGGTCCGGCCCGAGTTCTCGAGCGACGCCGAGTTCCGTGGCCGCTTCCGCAGCGAGGTCAGCCGGGCGCGCCAGGTGCCGCCGTTCTCGACCGCTGAGGTACTCGATGCCGACCCGGACCACGACCCGCCCTACCTCGTCGTCGAGTACGTCGACGGCCCGAGCCTTGCCACGGTCGTCAGGGAGCAGGGACCACTGTCCGCCTCCGCGCTGCACGGGGTGGCCGTCGGCATCGCCACCGCGCTGACCGCCATCCACGGTGCCGGGGTGATCCACCGCGACCTCAAGCCCGGCAACGTACTGTTCGCCATGGGCGGCCTCAAGGTTATCGACTTCGGCATCGCCCGCCCCTTCGAGGCGACCAGCCAGCACACGCGTACTGACCAGATAGTCGGCACGGTCGCCTACATGGCGCCGGAGCGCTTCGACCCGGAGAACGGTCGGCAGGTGAGCTCCGCCGCGGACATCTTCGCCTGGGGTGTGGTGGTGGCGTACGCGGCGACCGCGCGTACCCCGTTCGCCGCCGACTCCGCACCAGCCACCGCCATGCGCATTCTCACCCAGCCGCCCGACCTTTCCGGGCTGTCCGGGCCGCTCCGCGATCTCGTGGATCGGGCACTCGTCAAGAATCCCGAGGAACGCCCGACAGCGCGGGAACTGCTCGACGGCCTGCTCGCCGGCGACACCCCGCAGCCAGAGATCACCACTGCGGTTGCCGCGGCGGCACTGACCGCCCGCGACAGGTTCCGGCTGGCCGACGGTAGTCCCGGGAAGGTGCGGGCCGAAGCCCGGCCCGAGGCCACCCGCCGTAGACGGCTCCTGGGAGCCGGGGCGGCCGCCGCAACTCTCATCGTGCTGCTTGGCACGGGCCTCGCCGCTCTGAACGCCTTCGGTCCCGACGGCGGTGACCGGGACGGCTCCGGGGAAGCGTCCGCGCCGGCCGGCCCGAGTCCGACGAGTACCCGGCCTGCCCCGGCGGCCCCGGACCCGGATGCTCCGATCCTTCAGGGAAACCGGCGTACGCTGATCCATCTCGCCGAGATCGACCGGGACCTGGCACTGGACTACCACTGGTACGAGGTGGAGGCTTCCGACGGCACCGGTATGAAGTCGCAGTTCGTCCTGGTGCCGATGGGCGTGGACTATCTGATCAGGTCGCTGCGCGGTGCGGATCGCGGCGACAACTCGGAGACCTGCCTGGGCGTCAAAATCACGCCGGACCAGCCGTCGTCGCTGGTCGCCGCCGAGTGCGTTCCGACGCAGGCGACGCTGTTCTCCCTCACCCCCACCGGCGCCACGGACGACAAGAACAGGCGGACCTACCACATCTACAACGAGGCCTACGGCTTCGTCCAGTGGAGCGCGGAACGCAAGGCGGTGTTCGTCGAGGAGGTCGGTGACGCCACCCCCACCGCGAGCTTCAGCCTCGTCGACCGGGGCGCGCTCTGAGCCCCCGACCTCGGCTACCCCGGGGTCGCAAGTGCGCGGAGAAGGTCGGGACCGCCGCGAGGTCCACCTGAGGCGCCTTCGCGGACCTCGCGCGCCGGTTCGCCAGAACCGCGACCGGCGGAGCGAGCCGACGGCGACATCTTCCTTGATGTCGACGTAGCGGAAGTCGCTGCGCTCGGGAATCCGGTCGCTGCTGCCGGGACCGCCGTCGGCGCCGCGCACCACCGGTTCCGAGACACTGGTAGGAGCGTGGGTCCGGGCGCGGAGGGTTCGCCGCCCGGCCCGGCTGTCGATCTGCCGGTTCGGGCCGGCCCGGGGCGGTGAAACCACAGTGAAACCGCCGCGATCCGGTGCGCCGGCACCGTCGTGTGCATGACGAACATCCCGACCGAGCCGGCGATCGCGGTGACCGGCCTGCGCAGGTCGTACGGCAGCCAGGTGGTGCTCGACGGCATCGACCTGCACGTCCGCGAGGGCAGCATCTTCTCGTTGCTCGGACCCAACGGGGCCGGCAAGACCACGATGGTCCAGATCCTGTCGACCCTGATCCGTGCCGACGCGGGTGACGTCCGCGTCTGCGGTCACGACGTGGTTCGTGATCCCGACCGGGTGCGGGCGGCGATCGGTGTCACCGGCCAGTTCTCCGCGCTGGACAACTTCCTCACCGGCGAGGAGAACCTGCTGCTCATGGCCGACCTGCACCACTTGGGTCGGGCCGAGGGGCGGCGACGGACGGCGGAGCTGATCGAGCGGTTCGACCTCGGTGAGGTGGCGAGGAAGCCCGGCGTGGCGTACTCGGGCGGCATGCGGCGCCGGCTCGACCTCGCCATGGGCCTGATCGGCAACCCTCGGGTGATCTTCCTTGACGAGCCCACCACCGGGCTGGACCCGCGCAGCCGGCGCGACATGTGGCAGATCGTCCGGGACCTGGTCAGCCGAGGCGTCACGATCTTCCTCACCACCCAGTACCTGGAGGAGGCGGACCAGCTCGCCGACCGGATCGCCCTGCTCGACCACGGCCGGCTCGTCGCCGAGGGCACCCCGGCCGAGCTCAAGCGGCGGGTGCCGGGCGGGCACGTCGAGCTGCGGTTCGCCGACGGCACCGCCCGGACCGCAGCCGCCGCGATCCTGGACGTCGCGCCGCACAGCACGGACGACCCACTGGTCCTGCGGGTGCCCGGCGACGGCGGCGTCCGCTCGCTCAAGGCACTGCTCGACCGCCTCGACGACGCGGCGGTCGAGGTGGACGGGCTGACCCTGCACAACCCTGACCTCGACGACGTGTTCTTCGCCGTGACCGGCCAGCCCGCCTCGGCGGACGTTCCGGCTGCTGCCCCGGCGACCGTTTCCGCATCCGGCTCCGAGAAGGTGACCGCACGATGACCACGATGAGAGTAGCCGTCCGCGACTCGACCACGATGCTGCGCCGGCAGCTACGGCACATGTCGCGCAACCTGTCCGTCACACTGACCCTGCTCGCCGTGCCGATCATCTTCCTGCTGCTCTTCGTCTACGTGCTCGGCGGCACGCTCGGTGACGGCCTCGGCGGCGGGTCGGGCGGTCGCGGCGCCTACGTCAACTACGTTGTGCCCGGCATCCTGCTCATCACCATCACGGGCGCCGTACAGGGCACCGCGATCTCGGTGGCGATGGACATGACGGAGGGCATCATCGCCCGGTTCCGCACCATGGCGATCGCGCGGGTGTCGGTCCTGACCGGGCACGTGCTGGGCAGCGTCCTGCAGACCCTGTCGCAGCTCGCCGTCGTGCTGGGCGTGGCCGTGCTCGTCGGCTTCCGGCCGAACGCGGGCGCGATCGAGTGGCTGGCGGCCGCCGGGATCCTCGCCGCGACAACGTTCGCCCTCGTGTGGTTGGCCGTCGCGATGGGCCTGGCGACGAAGACGGTGGAGGCGGCGAGCAACCTGCCCATGCCCCTGATGGTGCTGCCCCTCTTCGGCAGTGGGTTCGTGCCCACCGACTCGCTGCCGGTCGGGCTGCGGTGGTTCGCCGAGTACCAGCCGTTCACCCCGATCATGGAGACGCTGCGTGGCCTGTTCCTCGGCACGCCGATCGGGGACAGCGGCCTGGTCGCGCTCGGCTGGTGCGCCGTGATCGCGCTGGTCGGGTACGTGTGGGCGAAGCGGCTCTACAACCGGGACCGTACCCGCTGATCGGTCCGCGCGCCCCGGGCCCGGCACTGGTAGCCGGGCCCGGGTTGTCGCCCTCTCACCGCCGGGCCGGTGCCGTCGGCCGGTTCGGTTTCGCGCGGGCGGCCGGCTCGGTTTCGCCCGATCGGGGCCTCACCGATCGGGCAGGGGACGGTCCGCGGTGGTCTGCTCATCGGTGGGCTGCTCGCGCAGCAGGTCCAGCGCCGCTGCGCGGATCCCGGCCCGGTCCAGGTCGGCGTAGGACGACACCGCCTCGTCGTACGCCGTCCGGTCGGCCTGCCCGGCGTCGGCCCGGGCCGACGCGGCGGACATCGTCGGCTGGAAGTTGCGCAGGAACCCGAACCGCTCGGCCAGCGCGATCATCCGGGTCGCCAGCCGGACCAGGGCCGGGTCACCGGTCCGTCGGCCGCGGGCGAGATCCGTCATGGCGATGGCCAGCAGCAGGGTGCCGTGGATCGCCTGCTCGATCATGTACGGCGGTGGACTGACCAGCGGATGGCTCAACAGATGCGTCAGGCGTCCGGGCAGCGCGTCGGCGATGTCGGCGACGAGGTCGAGCCGGCCGTGCCGGGCGTGCGCGACGACGGCCACCGACCGCGCCTCCACCACCCACGGGTCCAGGTCGAACGGGATACCGGTGGAGGCCATGGTGCCGGCGCCCCGGATCTGGTCGACGGCCCGGCGCCACAGCCGCAGTCCGGCCTCCACCTCGCCGCGGGCGAACAGCACCTCGCCCCGGACGCCGAGGTCGTAGCCGACCGTCTTGGCCTCCTCCGCGTCGAGCGCGATCTGCCTGAGTCCTTCCAGCCACCGTTCGGCCTCGACGGTGTCGCCGATCTGCAGGTTGGCCAGTACGAGCCAGGTCCGGACACCTGCCGCGTCGGCCTGGGCGCCGAGTCGCTGGAGTACCGGCAGTGCCGCGACCAGGTGGTCCCGGGCCTCCGCGCCCTGCTCCAGCCGCAGGCAGAGCTCGGCGACCCGGCAGTGGCCGACCGAGCGCAGCCACGGCAGGTCCCGGTCGGTGAAGAGGTCGAGCGCCTGCCGGGCCCTCTTCAGCGCCGCGTCAACGTCGCCGACGGTCTCCCAGTAGTAGCTGGTGAGCACGTTCGCGCCGGCGGCCAGCAGCGGCTCGGTGCTGTCGCACATCCGGTGCAGCTCCGCCGGATCGTCCAGCGCGCCGACCACCCAGCCGATCGCCCGGGTCACGGTGTCCGGCTGCGCCAGGCCGAGCCGGCGCAGCGCGACGACCGCCCGCACCGGCCGCGGCCCCTCGGAGCCGAACGTGTGCGCCACGGCCATGGTCAGGGCGGTCCGGGTCACCTCGACGAGGGGTGGCTCCGGCCGGTAGTGCGACAGCGACCAGGAGGTCTGCCGGACCAGCGTCGTAAGCCGCAGGTGGTTGGACCTGAGGGTCCACATGCCGCCGAGGACCGCGGCGATCGCCGCGACGGTGGGCCGGTCGTCCCGGCCGAGGGCCAGCCGGAGCGCCTGGAGCAGGTTCTCCTGCTCCGCCTGGACCGTGGCGGCCGTGTCGTAGGGGTCGGAACCGAGCAGGTTGGCGTGGTGGGCCGTGCCGAACGTCCGCGCCCAGCCGAGGAACGCGGTCGTCACGTCGCCGGTCTCGCCCGCAGCCGCCCGGCGCGCGGCGCTGAACTCCCGGACCGTCTCGAGCATCCGCAGTCGGGTGCCCGACGGGGTGTCGAGCACCTTGATCAACGAGTGGTCGACCAGGTGCTCGAGCAGGCTGAGCACGTCCCGTTCGTGCGTGCCCCCGGGCAGCGCCTCGAGCAGCAGGCGCGCGGCGTCGGTGGTGAATCCGTCGGTGAACACCGACAGCGCGCGCATCGCCGCCTGCCCGGCCGGATCCAGCAGGTTCCAGCTCCAGTCGACGACCGCGTGCAGCGTGTGGTGCCGCTGCGGCGCGTCCCGGGCACCGCCCCGCAGCAGGCCGAAGCGGTCGTCGAGCCGCCGGGCGAGCTCCGCCACCGACATGATCCGCACCCGCGCGGCGGCCAGCTCGACCGCGAGCGGCAGCCCGTCGAGGTGGCGGCACAGCTCCACCACGGCCGCCGTGGGCAGGTCCACGCCCGGCCGCGCCGCCCGCGCCCGCTGCCCGAACAGCTCGACGCTCGTCGACAGGCTCAGTTCCGGCAGCTGGTAGACCGACTCCGACGACAGCCCGAGCGGCATTCGGCTGGTGGTGAGGATCCGGAGCTCGGCGGTCGCCGACACCAGGGTGCGGACCAGCTCGGCAGCACCGGCGACGACGTGCTCGCAGTTGTCGAGCACCAGCAGGGACGGGCCGGTCCCGAGCGCGGCGGCGACGTCGCCGGTGCCTGCGGTGCGCCCGGCCGCACCCGGCGTCCGATGCTCGTCCACCAGAAGGGCCGCCGCCACCTCGCGGACCACGTCGTCGTCGGCGACGATGCCGGCGAGCGGTACGACGGTGACCGTCAGCACCTCGGCGCGGCGGGCGACGACGTTGGCGAGCCGAGTCTTGCCCAGCCCGCCCGGCCCGACGATCGAGGTCACCCGGGAGGTACGCAGCAGCGCCTCCACCGCGGCGACGTCGTCGTCCCGGCCGAGCAGCGGGTTGGGCTCGTGCACGATGCCGCGCTGGACCGTGGGTACCAGGCCCTGGAGCAGCCGCCGGTGCTCGGCCTGCAGCGCGGCGCCCGGATCGGTGCCGAGCTCGTCGCGCAGCGCCCGCCGGTAGGCGTCGTAGCGGGCCAGCGCCGTGGCCGGGCCGGCCGTCGCCGCCTCGCACCGCAGCAGCTCGATCAGCACCTCCTCGTCGCGCGGTCGATCGCCGGCCAGTTCGGCCAGCCGGTCCACCGCCTCGGCCGCCCGGTCGAGACGGGCCAGGGCGAGCGCGCGGGCCCGCAGCAGCGTGCGGTAGGTGGCTCGGCGTTCCGCTCGCAGCGCGCTGACCGGGCTGTCGGCGTCGTCGGCCGGGCCGGGTCCGGCGCCGCCCCACAGGGCCAGGCCGGCGTCGGCGTGCGAGAGCGCGGCGGCGTGGTCGCCGGCACGCGAGCACCGGGCGGTCGCCGCGGCTCGGATCAGTACCGCCGCGCTGTCGACCTGGTCCTCCGTGAGCGTCAGCCGGTAGCCGGTCGGGGTCCGGACGACAACATCGGCGCCGAGCTGGGACCGCGCCCGGGAGACGAGGATCTGCAGCGCCTTGGGTGGGTTCTCCGGCTGCTCGTCCGGCCAGAGCCCGTCGACGAGCCGCCCGGTGCCGCAGCCGGTGCGCAGGTCGGCGGCGAGCAGGGCGATCAGCCCCTGCAGCCGTGCACCCGCGATCTCCCGGCCACGGAAGGACACCCGTGACAGCAGGACGAGATCGGGGGTCACGGCACCAGGGTATCGATCCCGGACGGCACCGCGACCCGCGGCTGCGCCGCAGGTCCGCACGTCGCGGCTGTCGCGCCGGCCGTCCGGGCGCGGTACGCGGTCCGGTCCTCGCCTGCGCGAGTTCTTCCGACACCGACTCGTCGGGGCGGAGGCACTTGCCACAGCGGTCACCCGCCGTTCAGCGGGCGAGGTAGCCGCCGTCCACGCTCAGGATGGTGCCGGTGATCCCGGCCGATTCCGGCGAGGCGAGGAACACGATCGCCCGGGCCACCTCGTCGGGCGTCGACATGCGCCCGATCGGATGGTTGCTCAGGGTGACGGCCAGGCTCGCCGCGGGATCGGTGTCGGCGGCCCGCGCCTCGGCCATGAACTCGGTGTCGACCGCGCCCGGTGCGACGGCGTTGACCCGTACGCCACGTGCGGCGTACTCGATCGCGAGTTGCCGGGTCAGCTGGACGATCGCGCCCTTGGTCATCGCGTAGACGCTCTGGTTGGCCACGCCGATGAGCCCCGAGATCGAGGCGGTGTTGACGATGCAGCCGCGAGTCTCGGTCAGCAGCGGCAGGGCGGCGCGGGTGAACCTGAACGTCGGCCGTACGTTGACCGCGAACAGCGCGTCGAAGTCGTCGTCGGTGGTGTCCAGGATGGGCCGGCGCAGAAACCGTGCGGCGTTGTTGACCAGGAGATCTAGCCGGCCGAACTCGGCCGTCGCCCGGCCGATCGCGGCGTCCGGTGTCGCGTCCAGGGTCACGTCGGCGACGATCGGCACCACCCGGCCGTCCTCGGCCAGGTCGGTCACCGCGGGTGACACGTCGACCGCGACGATCCGGTAGCCCTCGGCCCGCAGCCGCGTCACGACACTGCGACCGATGCCCCGAGCTGCGCCGGTCACGACGGCGGTCAGATCCATGGTGTCGTCTCCTTCGGCTGGTGCCCTGATGATGTTGTCGGCCCTTCCCGGCGGGCCGAACCGGTGGAGCAGGCGAGGCATCGTGCCGGAGGCCGGCATGGAGTTCAAATATCGTATGACAGTCGTACATCTGCAAGACCCGGCGGAAAATCTACCCGGCGTTGCTGAGCTTCCACGACCGGCCTCGGATTTCCGCGTGTGCCCCGGCTTTGGCCTGCTATGACGGACCCGGAGTCGTTGCAGTTTTTGTATGACAATCATATAGTCGGACCGGCGGTCTTCCGTCGACTTCGGTGTCCCCGTTGCGAGGAGCAGGCATGTCAGACAGTGGGATCGAGGCTTCCGGAGCTACCTCGCCGGGGTGCGCCGGCGAGGTCGTCGCGTTTCCCGGCTGATGGCCGCCACCGACCGGTACCAGGTGACCATCGTCAAGTACGGCACCCGGCAGACCGTACGCAGCGACGTCTACCTCAACCACCATCTGTACGGCGAGCCGGACGGCCCGATCGGGATGGACTACTTCTTCTGGCTCGTCCGCAACGCCGACCGCACCATCGTGGTGGACACCGGCTTCTCGGCGGCCGGCGGTGCCCGCCGCAACCGCAGCACGCTGCTCGACCCGGGCGCCGCGTTCGACGCGCTCGGGGTGGACCGGGCCGCCGGGCCGCCGGTCGTGGTCACCCACGCGCACTACGACCACATCGGCAACCTGGACCTCTTTCCCGCCTCGCCGCTGATCGTCGCCGCCGCCGAGTACGCCTTCTGGACCGGCCCGTACGCGGACCGCACCCTGCTGCACCACTCCGTGGAGGACGCGGAGCTGGCCTACCTGCGGCGGGCCGAGCGGGAGGGCCGGATCCGGACCTTCGACGATGACGTCGAGCTGGCTCCGGGCGTACGGGTGATCCGGATCGGCGGGCACACCCCGGGGCAGGGTGTCGTCACGGTGAACACCTCCGACGGCACCGTGCTGTTGGCCTCCGACGCGGTGCACTACTACGAGGAGTACGAGCGGGCCATGCCGTTCTCCCAGGTGGCGTGCCTGGTCGACATGTACGCCGGGTTCGAGCGCATCCGCGGGATGCTCGACAGCGGCGAGGTGCGGCACCTGGTCTCCGGCCACGACCCGGAGACGCTCGCCCGGTTCACCCCGGTGTCCGGGGCGTTGGCCGGGCTGGCGGCCACGATCGGAGAGGAGTGCTGACGCGCTTCCCGGCGCGGTCGTCGCGGCGTCCACCGCCGACGGCGGGTCGGGCCGTGGCGCCGGTGCCGCAGCCCCACCAGCAGGATCGAGCGATGGACGGAGATCAGTGATGAGGATCGGCTTCGCGGGACTCGGCAACATGGGTGGCCGGATGTCCGCCTGCATCGTGCGTGCCGACCGGGAGGTACTCGGCTACGACCTGCGCCCCGACAACATCGTCGCCGCCGGGGCGAAGGCCGCGGGATCGGTCGGCGAGGTGACCGACGGCAGCGACATCCTGCTGTTGTCGCTGCCGGACAGCCGTGCCGTCGAGGCGGTGGTCCTGGGTGACGACGGTGTACTGGCCCACGCGCGCCCGGGCCAGATCGTGGTCGACCTGTCCACCGCCGCGCCGGATTCGACCACCCGCATCCACCGGCTGCTCGCCGAGCGGGGAGCGGCCTATCTGGATGCCGGGATCTCCGGTGGTGCGGCAGCGGCCGAGAAGGGGACGCTGACCCTGATGGTGGGCGGCGAACCGGACGTGCTCGACCGGGCCCGCCCGGTCCTGGAGCTGTTCTCCGCGAACATCTTCCACTGCGGGCCGAGTGGGGCCGGGCACACGGTGAAGCTGCTGAACAACTTCCTCAACGCCGTCGCCCTGTCGGCCACCGCCGAGGTGATGGTCGCCGGCAAGAAGGCCGGTCTCGACCTGGAGACGGTGCTCGCCGTGCTCAACGCGAGCTCCGGCGTCAACTTCGCCACCCTGAACCGCTTCCCGAAGATCATCCACGGTGACTACCTGCGGGGCGGGCTCACCAACACGCTGATGCTCAAGGACGTGAACCTCTATGTCGAACTCGTCGCGCGGCTGGGCGTGGTGAGCCCCAACTCGGCCGGCCCGCTGGCCAGCTTCGGCCTGGCCCGCGCGCTCGGGTACGCCGACGAGATCAGCAACACCGTGGTCGACGCCATCGGGGACCTCTCCGGCGGTGTCCGGCTGCACACGAAGGAGGAGCCTGCCGCATGAGAATCATCCACGGCCGTGCCGAACGTGTCCGGTCGGAGCAGCGCACCGCGACGGTGACCGGTGAGGCGTGGTTCGACCAGGTCCTGCCGCCGACCGACGGGAACACCATCGTGACGGTGTTCTTCGCCCCGGGTGCCCGGACGTACTGGCACAGCCACGAGAACGGCCAGATCCTCCAGGTGGTGGCCGGGCGGGGGCTGATCTGCGCCGACGGTGGGAGACCGCAGGTGATCGAGGCCGGCACCAGCGTGTGGGTGCCGGCCGGGGAGCGGCACTGGCACGGGGCGGCGCCCGACTCGTACCTGGTCCACACCGCGATCTCGCTCGGCGTCACCCGGTGGGCCGAAGAGGTCGCCGAGGCCGACTACACGGCGCCCACCGGCGGGGAGTGAGATGTCCGCCGACGACGACACCACTGCCACGCAACGCCCCGGAACCGGGTCGGTGGCGCACCGGGAAGGCCTCGGGGCCGAGCCCACGGCCGAGCCGACCGAGACGGTCGGGTTCATCGGGCTCGGCAACATGGGTGGGCCGATGGCGGCCCGGCTGGTCCGGGCCGGCTACCGGGTACAGGGCTTCGACCTGGCCGAGCCGGCCCGGCAGGCGTTCGCCGGCACCGGCGGGACGGTCGCCCCGGAGCTGACCGGCGCGGTCCGCGGCGCGTCCGTGATCGTGCTGATGCTGCCCAACTCCGACATCGTGGAGGCCACGGTCCGGGACGGTGGGTTCGCGGTGGAGTACGGCGCGACCGTCATCGACATGAGCTCGTCGGAGCCGATGCGTACCCGGGCGCTCGCCGCCGAGCTGGCGGAACGGGGCGTCACGCTGGTGGACGCGCCCGTCTCCGGCGGGGTGTCCCGGGCCCGGACCGGCGAGCTGACCATCATGACCGGTGGCGAACCGGCCGACCTCGACCGGGTCGCGCCGATCCTGACCCACCTCGGCACGGCCACCCGGGCCGGCGCGGTCGGCAGCGGCCACGCGGTCAAGGCGCTGAACAATCTGCTCTCCGCCACCCACCTGCTGGTCACCTGCGAGGCGATCCTCGCCGGCGAGCGGTTCGGCCTGGACCCGGAAACCATGCTGTCGATCTTCAACGGATCCAGCGGCCGGAGCGGGTCGACCGAGAACAAGTGGCCCAACTTCATCCTGCCCGGGACCTACGACTCGGGCTTCGGGCTGCGCCTGATGCTCAAGGACGTTCGCATCGCCACCGCACTTGCCGATCAGGTGGGCGCGCCCGATCCACTCGGGCACGCGACCGCCGAGCTGTGGGCGCGGGCCGCCGAGGCTCTCGAGGCCACCGCCGACCACACCGAAATCGTCAACTGGCTGCGAAAGGACGCATCACGATGACCCTGACCGCCCGGCAGGAAGAGATCAAGCAGGAGTTCATCCGCGTGCGTGGGGCGTGGAGCGACACCTGGGAGGGCGTACTCCGGCTCGATCCCGAATTCCTCAAGGCCTATCTGGACTTCTCGGCCGTGCCGTGGCGCAAGAACCACCTCGACGACAAGGTCAAGGAGTTCATCTACATCGCGATCGACGCGAACGCCACCCACATGTACCTGCCGGGAGTACGCCAGCACATCAGGGCCGCCCTCAAGCTGGGCGCCACTCCGCAGGAGATCATGGAGGTCCTCGAACTCTCCGCGACGCTGGGCATCCACGCGATGAACATCGGCGTGCCGATCCTGGCCGAGGTACTCCGGGAGAAGGGCCTGCGTACCGGGCCGGCCCCGCTGACCGAACACCAGGAGCAGATCAAGGCCGAGTTCACCAGGACGCGGGGCTACTGGCACGCCTTCTGGGACGAGATGCTGGAGCTCGATCCGGAGATGTTCGCCGCCTACACGGACTTCTCGTCGGTGCCCTGGCGCTCCGGCACGCTGGAGCCGAAGGTGAAGGAGTTCGTCTACATCGCGTTCGACACCGCCGCCACGCACCTGTACGTCAAGGGGCTCAAGCTGCACATCGAGAACGCGATCGGCTACGGCGCCACCCCGCAGGAGATCCTGGAGGTCATGGAGATCGCTTCGGTGCTCGGCATCCACGGCGTGACCGCGGCCGCCCCGATCCTGCTGGAGGAGATGGAGAACCTCGGGGCGGCCGAGGGCTGACGATCGGCGTCCGGATCCGGGCGCAGGGTCGGCGGAACCGGTCCGGGCTCCGGTCATGCGGTCGGTGCTCCGGCGCCGGTGCCGGGAGGCGGGGCCACGATCGCCCGAGCACGACCTCGATCGCCCGAACGCCGCAGCGACCCCCGGGCCGCTGCGGCGTTCACGACGATGCCGGTGTTGCTCAGCCCAGCAGCAACTGTCCCGCGTTCGTGCCGACCAGTTGCCTGATGTCCGGCTCGGAGATGCCGGCGTCGAGCAGGCCACGGACGGCCCGGCGGTAGAGCGTCACCGGCAGCGGGTTGTTCTTCTGACCGGAGTCCGAGGAGAGCACGGTCTGCCCGACACCGACCTCCTTGATGAAGGTCAGGAGTTCGTCCAGGTCCCGCCGGCGTTCGGGGCGGCCGAAGTACATGACGATGCAGTGTTCGATGTGCACGCCCTGCCGGGCCCAGGCCACCGCCTGTTCCACCGGGGCGCCGACGACGAAGCAGGGGTGGTTGACCACGATCCGCCGGACGCCTGCCTCCAGGGCGGCGTCGATCAGGCACTGCGACTCCGCGACGCCCAGGTGGCCGCAGGTCAGTACGGCGTCCTCGGCCGCGATCACCGACAGGATGTCCCGGACGTCCGGTAGCACCGCGCCGCGCTCGTCGAGGATGGAGATGATCTCGTTGGGTCGGAGGTCCACCTCCGGCGTGGGGAAACCGGTGTCGTGGTCCTCGTGGTGCCGCACGTGCGCGGTGGACGAGAGCGTGGGGAACCACACCATCCGGCCGCCCATCCGCAGCGCGAGCTCGACCGCGTACGGGTTGAGGCCGCCGACCGTCCGGTTGAGCGCGATCCCGCCGTACACCTCGGTCGACAGCTCCGCCAGACCTGCCGTTTGCAGCGCCAGGATGTCGGTGACCATGCTGTGGTGGTGAGACTTGGCCACGATCGCCCGGAACCCCGCACCGGCGGCGTCGCGAGCCGCGTCGAGGATGCTCATCCGCCGGGGGAACGGGCTCGGGCCCGGGTGCTGGTGCAGGTCGACCGCTCCGACGAGGAGGCTGTCGGCCTCCTCGTCCGGCACCTTCCGGTCAACGTCGGCGTCGGGGTCGAACGGGTAATCGACTGCGGTCATCTCGGCTTCCTCACGGTCGAACTTCACTGAACCTTTTCGATTTCTCCTTGCGGTCCGCGGTGGCCGCAGGGGGAAGTCGGGGCGCACTTGCCGGGTGGTTCAGGTGGAAAAGGTTCACTCGGACACCAGCACCTGGTCCTCGGGCCGCCAGTGGGCGACGACCCGGGCACCCGGATCAACTGCCGCCGGCGTGCCGACGGGTAGCACCGCACAGCCGACCGAGTCGTCGCCGAAGGCCAGCTCGACCCGGTAGTACGTGCCGTAGAAGGAGACGTCGGTGACGGTTGCCGGCGCGGCGTTGCTGCCGGGCGGTACCGACTCCTCGTCGAGGGCGAGCCGCATGCGCTCCGGCCGTACGACAAGGGCCCGCTGCTCGCTGCCTGGTCCCTGTTCGTCGACCGTCCACTTGCGGTCGTGCCACTCGTACACGTCCGCCGCCCGGTAACGGCCGGCGAAGACGGTCGACTCGCCGAGGAACCGGGCGACGAACTGGGTCGCGGGCCGGTGGTATAGCTCGGCAGGCGTGCCGAGCGCGACGATCCGGCCGTGGTCGAAGATGGCGATACGGTCCGACAGCGTCATCGCCTCGTCCTGGTCGTGGGTGACGAAGACGAAGGTGAGCCCCAACTCGTCGTGCAGCCGCTTGATCTCGCGCTGGAGCGACTGCCGGAGCTTGCGGTCGAGCGCGCTGAGCGGCTCGTCGAGCAGCAACACGCTGGGGGAGAAGACCACGGCGCGGGCCAGCGCGACCCGTTGCTGCTGCCCGCCGGAGAGCTCGTGCGGCCGGCGGTTGTCCATGCCGCCCAGGTCGACCAGCTCCAGCGCCTCGCCGACCAGTCGTGCCGTCTCGGCGGCGGGCACCTTGCGCTCGCGCAACGGGAAGGCGACGTTCTGGGCCACCGTCAGGTGGGGGAAGAGCGCGTAGTTCTGGAAGACCATGCCGAAATTGCGTTTGTGCGGCGGCATCCGGGTGATGTCCCGGCCGTTGAGCTGGATGCGCCCCGAGGTCGGCTCGGTGAAGCCGACGACCATGTTGAGCGTGGTGGTCTTCCCCGAGCCGCTGGGCCCGAGCAGGGTGATGAACTCGCCGGGTTCGATGTCGAGGTTGATGTGGTCCACCGCGGGCCGGTCGCCGGCCCCGTACCGCTTGCAGAGGTCCGCGAGTTCGACCCGGCCGCCGCTGGCGCTGATCGCCGGCGTCGCCGGCGCCTGCGGGATCGGCGGTCCCGACGTGTGCTGGTCCAACGGAGATCTCACCGGGTACCTCTCTTTCCGCGTCGCGCGCCGACGATCTGAGCGAGCAGGATGGGGACACTGACCAGGACGACCATCAGGCTCGACGCGGCGGAGATCGTCGGGTCGATCTGGACGGTGACGCTGTTGAACATCTGCACCGGCAGCGTGATCGCTCCGGGCGCCTGGAGGAACAGGGCGATCACCACCTCGTCGAGCGACGTGACGAAGGCCAGCACGGCGCCGGACAGGATGCCCGGCATGACCAGCGGCAGGGTGACCCTGCGGAACGCCGAGACCGGGCTGGCGCCGAGGCTCGCCGCCACGCCGCTGAGCCGGCTGTCCATTCCCTGCAGCCGTGCGGAGACCGCGATCACCACGAACGGCAGGGCCATCGCGGTGTGCGCCAGGATGATCCCGATGAGCGTGCCGTTCAGGCCGAGCCGCAGGAAGGCGGAGAAGACCACCAGCGCGACGAGGATGTGCGGGACGATCATCGGCGAGAGCAGGAGTCCGTTGAGCGCGCCACGCCAGCGCCGGGGCAGCCGGGCCAAACCGAAGGCGGCCGTGGTGCCGAGCACGGTCGCGATCAGCGCGGTGTAGACACCCACCTGGAGGGTGTTGAGGATCGCCGCGGTCCACTCGGGCGAGGTGAACAGCTCCTGGTACCAGCGCAGTGACCAGCCGTCCGGCGGGAACCGGAAGGTCTCGGCCGACGAGAAGCTCATCGGGATGACCACGAACGTGGGCGCGACCAGGATGATCGCGACGATCGTCGTGTGCACCCGGAGCCAGGGACGCACCTCGGACGAGCGCTCCCCGCCGGCCCGGGTGACCGCCGCCTGGCCGCCGGCCGCGACCGACGCGACGTTCTGCCCGGCCAGGCGGCGGCTGAGGCCGAGCACCACGAGTACGACGGCGAGCAGGAACATGCCCATCGCGCCGGCGCCGCCGAAGTCGAGCAGTTCCTTGGTACGTACGTTGATCACTTGGGCGATCATCGCGCTCCGGGTGGAGCCGAGCAGGGCCGGCGTGACGTAGAAGCCCAGCGCCAGTACGAAGACCAGGGACATGCCGGCGACGACGCCCGGCGTGGACAGCGGTAGGTAGACCCGGCGGAAGGCGCGGGTCCGCGGCGCGCCGAGGCTCTGCCCGGCCGCCACCAGCCGCCCGTCGATCTGCTCCATCGCGCTGTACATCGGCAGCACCAGGAACGGCAGCAACACCTGGGTCATCGAGATGCCGACGGCCAGCGTGGTGCCGAGCAGGGTGACGTCGCCCAACCCGAACGGCCGGAGAAACTGCTGGATCACGCCGCCGTCCTGCATCAGGACCAGCCAGGCGAAGTTGCGGGCCAGCATGCTCGTCCAGAACGGGACCAGCACGATGGTCACCAGTACGGCCCGCATGGTGGGCCCGACCAGGGTCATCGCGTACGCGTACGGGTAGGCCAGCAGCACCCCGACGACGGAGACCACCAGGGCGACGAGCAGTGTCCTGCCCAGTACCCGGATGGTGTAGCCGTCGGTGAACAGCGAGGCGTAGTTGCCCAGCCCGGTGGTCGGCTCGGTGAAGCTGTCCACGACGAGGTTCACCAGGGGCAGCACGAAGAGCAGCAGCAGGGCGGCCAGCGACGGCAGCAGCAGCAGCCACCCTGTGGCGTGCGCCCGGCCGAGCCGGGCCGGACCGAGGCGCCGGGTGGGCGCCTCGGCCGTGGCTGTCGGAGCGGCCATGCTCAGCCGACCTTCCAGCTCGTCCACCGCTTGACCAGCGCGTCGGTGTTCTCGATCCACCACTGCTTGTCCTGCTCGACGGTGGTGCCGCGGTCGGGCAGGAAGGCGTTGAACTGCTTCTGCTGCTCGGTGTACCCGACCGAGTTGAGGTCGACATCGGGTCGGGCCGGCGCCGTGCCGGTCAGCTTGGCGTACGCGATGCCCTGCTCGGGTTCGGTGACGAAGGCGAGCATCTGCTGGGCGAGCTGCTTGTTCGGGGTACCCTTCGGGATGACCAGGGCGCCGATGTCGGTGGTGTTGAAGTCCCAGACCGCGACGAGGTTGGCGCCGCTCTGCGCCGAGACGATCGTCCGGGCGGTCACCGTGAGGACCATGCTGGCCTGCTTGTCCACCAGCATCTGCTGGATCGCGCCGTAGCTGGGCGCGAAGACCAGCGAACTCTTGATCGTGTCGATCTTCTTGAAGGCCCGGTCGACGTCGATCGGGTAGACCTGCTCCGGCGGTACTCCGTCGGCGACCAGGGCGGCTTCGAGCAGGCCGGCCTTCGGGTAGTCGTAGACGACCCGCTTGCCGGGGAAGCGCTTCAGGTCGAAGAAGTCCTCGATCCGGGTCGGCTTCTCGCCCGGGTACATGTCGGCGTTGTAACTGAAGATGTTGGCGTACCGGTAGGTCGGGACGAAGCAGTCGCCGGTCGTCCCCGCCGGGAACTTGCTGCGGTCGAGGGCGGGGTCGTCCAGCTTCTCGAACAGCTCGCCGCAGTAGGCCCCGGCGTAGATCCAGCTCATGTTGGCCAGGTCCCAGATGGTCTTGCCGGACGTCACCATCGTGCGTACCTGGGCCTGCTCGGCCGGGCTGACGTTGGTGAACGCGGTGCCCGTCTTGGCGGTGAACGGCTCCTGAAGGGCCTTCTTCTCGTCCTCCTGGAACTGGCCGCCGGTGCTGGCCCAGGTCAGGGTCTTCCCGGCCGCGGCACCGGACTCACCACCGCCCACGCCGCAGGCCGAGGTCAGCAGGGCACCAACTGTTATCACGGTGAGGAAGCGGAATGTCTTCATCTCTATCGCCTTTTCTCGATCGGGAACCGTCGCCTCGTTCCCGCGCCCGGTGAATCTGGGACGTCGACTCCCCGTCGGCCCCGTCCCGCCTGCCCGCTCCGGCCATCGCCGGAGCGCTCCGGTGTCAGCCGGCCCCGCCGTCGAGCGGGTTCGCCATCCGCCGGCTGATCGTCACGGCGCCCGCCAGCAGGGCGCGCGCCACCGGACTGTCGGTTTCCTCGGGTACGAACTGCGCAATGTCGACAACGGCCAGCGTTGCCACGACCTGGCCGGCCGGACCTCGGACCGGAGTCGCCACGGCGCTGACGCCGTCGCGGGGGCTCTTGCGGATCGCGATTCCGGTCCGCCGAACCTCCGCCAACTCCGCTTCGGTCACGTTCACAGGTGGTGTTCCGGGACGGAACCGGTAGTACGACTGGTCCCGGAACGCCCAGAAGACCACTGACTGGGCCGCGTTCGGCCCGAGTTGACTGCCGACCGCGATCGAGACGTGCGCCGTACGGCTGCTGTCCTCCCGCACCTTCGCCACCACGGGACAGGTGCCGTTCCAGACGCTGAGCACGACCGTGTGCCGGAGGCGCATGCTGATGTCCTCCATCACCGGGCCGGCCAGGTCGAGGACCCCGAGCCGGGACAGGGCCATCGTGCCCAGTTCGGCGAGGAGGACGCCGAACTCGTACCGGTTGCGGTCGCGGCGCTGCAGGAGGCCGTGGTTCTCCATCGACGCCAGGTATCGGTGCGCGGTGGATTTGCCGACGCCCAACTCCTCGGCGGCCGAGACCAGGTCGATGGTGTCGTTGGCCGCGAGCAGCCGGAGCAGTTGGACGACTCGGGCGACCACCTGGAGGTCTCCGCTGGCGATCTCCATGCGTGCCTCCTCGGGTTCTGGGCTCGTCCCGCATTGCGGGGCGTCCATCCGGCTATCCGGTACCGAGGAATCTAGGTGATCCATCCCAACGCATGTCAAGGGGCGGGAGAGATTTCCGGCGTACTTCCCGGAAGTTAAATCCGGAGGATGGTTCACGGTCGCCCGGTGTGGCATGATTGTATGACTGCCTGACAATCCATGGCTAGCGGATCAGGGGATCGACATGCGCGGACTTGCCGGTAAGGTGGCGGTGGTGACCGGCGCGGCCGGTGGTATCGGTGCGGCCACCGCCCGGCGACTCGCCGACGAGGGCGTGTGCGTCGTCGCGGTGGACACCGACGAGGCCGGCGCGCGCACGGTCGCCGAGTCGCTCCGCACCGAGGGGACCTGGGTGGGCGCCGACGTGTCGACCGAGGGCGGCGTGGCGGCGTACGTGCAGGCCGCCGTCGACCGGTTCGGCCGGATCGACCTGCATCACCTCAACGCCGGCATCCCCGGTTCGTTCGCCACGCTGCCCGAGTTGACCGTGGCCGAGTTCGACCGCGTCATGGCGGTGAACGTCCGGGGCGTCTTCCTGGGTGTCCAGGCGGCCTTCCGCAGGTTCGCCGCCCAGGGCGGGGGCGGGAACATCGTGCTCACCGGCTCCATCGGCAGCCTGCGGGGCAGCGCGGATCTGCTGGCGTACCAGACCTCCAAGCACGCCGTGCTCGGGATCCTGCGGGGCGCCGCCATGTACGGCGGCCCGCTGGGGGTCCGGGTGAACGCGGTCGCGCCGGGCATCGTCCCCACCGACCTGTTCGCCGCCACACCGGACGTGGCCGGCGGCCGGGACGACATGTCACGGCGGGCGAGCAGCACGCCGCTGCGGCGGGCCGGCACCGGCGACGAGATCGCCGGCGTGGTGGCGTTCCTGCTCAGCGACGACGCCGCCTACATGACCGGCGAGGTGGTATCGGTCGACGGTGGCGCGAGCATCGTGAGCACGGTCCGGCCGTCGGGCGGCGCCGGTGCCTGGGACTTCGCCGGGTACGACCGCTCGCTCTACGGCGACTCCTGATCAGCCGACCGGCAGCGGAGCGACCACGTCGATGTCGGTGTGCACGTCGACCACCACCGGGCGCTCGGCGGAGAGCGCCCGGTCGAGCGCCGTGGCCAGGTCGCCCGGCCGGTCCACCCGGATGCCCAGCGCCCCCATCTCCTCGGCGATCCGGGCGAAGTCCACCTCGTGGTACGTCCACAGCTCGCGGGACCGTTCGGTGGCTTGCCCGCCGTAGGCCCGGTCGAAGCCGCGCCGGCTCTGGTTGCCGCCATGGTTGTTGTTCACCACGGTGACGAGGTTGACCTTCCGGCGGACGGCGGTCTCGATCTCGCCGAGGTGGTAATACAGGCCCGCGTCGCCGGTGAAGACGACCACCGGCCGGTCGGGCGCGGCGCACTTGGCGCCCACGCCCGCGCTGAACGCCCAGCCCAGGTGGCCGGCGCTGCGCAGGTAGCTCTGCTCCGCCGAGGTGGTGTCGTGGAACTGGGCCATCCACATCCCGGCGTGCCCGGTGTCGACCACCAGGACGGCGTCGCCCGGCAGCCCGGCGGTCAGTTCGGCGCAGATGCGTTCCGGTCGGATCGGCACCGCGTCGCTGGTCAACACCTCACGGTAGCGGGTACGCCAGTCCGCCCTGAGCCTGTCCACTTCGGTCAGCCAGGCGGTGCGGTCCGGCTGCGCGTGCTGGGCGGCCAGGGCCAGCATCCGGGTGAGGGCAGCTCTCGCGTCGGCGGCGATGGAGGCACGCAGCGGGTAGTTGCGGCCGAGGTGCGTCGGGTCGAGGTCGATCTGCACCGCCGGGGTGCCGATCGGGGGTACCGCCCAGAAGTGCGTGGTCATGCTGCCGGTTCCGGTGCCGATGAAGCAGACCAGGTCGGCGCGGGCGACCACCCGGTTCGCGCACTCCCGCGAGTACGTTCCCACCACGCCGGCCGAGAGCGGATGCGTGCCCGGGATGGTGTCCTTGCCGTTCGCCGAGGTGGCCACCGGGACGCGCAACGCCTCGGCCAGAGCCACCAGTTCGGCGCCGGCGCGGGAGGACCGCACCCCGCCGCCGGCGACCACGACCGGCCGTTCCGCCGCGGCGAGCAGCCGCAGCACCGCCGCCACGCTCTCGTCGTCGGGCCCGGGGCGTACCGGTGGTACCTGGGCGAAGCCCGGCTCCACGATCGGTTCGGCGTCGGTCTGCGCCGTGTCGAGCTGCCCTTCGTTGCCCTGGATCTGCAGGTGGACCGGGCCGGGCGCGCCGCTGGTGGCTACCCGGAACGCGTGCCGGAGCATGTCGGGGAACCGGTCCGCGTCGTCGATCGTCGCGTTGAACTTGGTCACCGGCTCGAACGCGGGCAGGTCGTCGATCTCCTGGTAGACCTGCCGGAACTTGGTGGCCGGGGACCGGCCGCCGGTCAGGGCGACCACCGGGGATCCGGCCAGGAACGGCTCGCGCAGCCCGGCGGCGAGGTTCAACGCCCCGACCACCTGCGCCGCGGCGACCCCCGGGCGGCCCGACACCCGGGCGTATCCGTCGGCCATGTAGGCGGCGGCCTTCTCACCGTGTGTCACCACCCGGGCGATGTGCGGGTGGTGCCGCTCCAGCTCGGCCAGGGTGCGGCGGAGGATCGCGGGAACCAGGAAGACGTGTGTCACGCCGTAGCCGTCGAGCATTTCCGCGACGACCCGGGCGCCGGTGCGCCGGGTCACGCGGCGGTGACCCCGACCGGCTCGCCGTCGACCGCGGCCGACTCCTGCCGCACCTCCTCGATCACCCGCGCGGCGTGCCGGAACGACTCCAGGGCGGCCGGTGCGCCGCAGTACGCGGCGGTCTGCAACAGCACCTCCTGGATCTCCGTCTCGGTGCAGCCGTTGCGGAGCGCGCCACGGACGTGCACCGAGAACTCGTGCGGGCGGTTCAGCGCGGTCAGCATCGCCAGGTTGAGCAGGCTGCGGGTGCGCCGGTCGAGCCCGGGCCGGGACCATACGTCGCCCCAGCAGCTCGCCGTCACGTACTCCTGCACGACCTGGTTGAAGTCGGTGGCCTGCTTCATCGACCGGTCCACGTGGGCGTCGCCGAGCACCTCGCGCCGAACCCTGTCGCCGCGCTCGAGCCGGCTCTCGTCATCACTCATGGACCGCTCCTGTCTGAGGTCGATGGGGGAGGCACAGCGTACGACCATCATACAATTTTGCGGAACAGATGGAAGCGGACGAAGTCGATGGTGCGCAGGTGGCGGTTACGCCCCGTCCTGCTCGGCGAGGGCGATCAGCCCGGCGCGGCCGGCCTCCTCGACGTGCCGGGCGCAGGCTGCCGCGGCGGCGTCGGCGTCGTCGGCCAGAACGGCGTCGACGATCGCGTGCAGCTCCTTGACGCTGTGCTCGAGCCGGCCGGGAACCGACAGTGACAGCGACCGCAGCACGCTCACCCGGGCGTGCAGGCTGCCGACCACCGACCGCAGCGCGAGGTTGCCGCCACCCTCGAACAGCACGTCGTAGAAGGCGTCCTTCGCGGTCAGGATCGGTGCGCCCTTCGCCGCCAGCCGGTCGACCTTCTCCAGCGCGCGGACCAGCGCCTTGCGCTGGGCGGTGCTGGCGTGCTCGACGAAGAGCCGGCCGGCCAGGGCCTCCAGCGCCGAGCGCACCTGGTAGAGCTGGCGGGCCTCCTCGGCGCTGACGCTGGTCACCACGGTGCCCTTGTTGGGGATCGCGGTGACGAGTCCCTCGGCGGCCAGCTCGCGCAACGCCTCGCGGACGCTGGTGCGGGAGACGCCGGTGAGCGTCACCAGCTCACGCTCGATCAGACGCTGACCCGGCGCGAGCCGGCGGTCGAGGATCGCCTGGCGCAGGTTTTCCAGCACCTGTGCGCGGATGAGAGCTGGGGTCCGCTCCACACGCAACGCGTTGGCTCGTGTCACTGCCGCCCTCCCTGTCCGCGCTCTCCCGGCTGTTGTGTTTGACATCGTACCCAGCGAGAGCCCGCCGGTGGAAAGGTGTTCCGGCGCGCCGCACCGTTGTTTCAGATCGTATGACGATGCTACAATCTCGAAACCCAAAACCCCTCGTGAGGAGCATCATGGCACGGTTGGGTTTCGCACGCCGGCTGGCTTCAGTCGACCGGTGTCTGGTCGGCACCTGGGTCAAGATTCCGGCGCTTGAGCCGGTCGAGATCCTGGCTGACGCCGGATTCGACTTCATCGTCATCGACCAGGAGCACGCGCCGCTCACATTCGAGTTCGCCTACCAGGCGACGGTGGTGGCGCAGGGCGCCGGCATGTCGGTCCTGGTGCGCGTCCCCGACCGCAGCGGCAGCCACCTGCAACGGCTGCTCGACGTCGGCGTGGACGGCATCCTGGTGCCGCGGGTGACCTCCGTCGAGGAGGCCGCGTCGGCGGTCCGGCAGATGCTCTTCCCGCCCGCCGGTGACCGTGGGCTCGGGACAACGTCCCGCGCCGGGAGGTGGGGCGGCACCCCCCGGGAGGAGTACCTGCGGTTCGGCGACGAGGAGGTCATGCGCGCGGTCCAGTTGGAGGAGCGCGCCGCGATCGAGGCGGCCGACGGGATCCTCGACGTCGCCGGTCTCAACGGGGTCTTCCTCGGCATGGGTGACCTGCAACTGTCGTCCGGCCTGCCGCAGTCGGACCCCGAGATCCAGAAGCTGGTCGACCGGCTGCTGACCGCCGCGCACGAGCGGGGAGTGCCGGCCGGCACCGCGGTGCAGACGGCGGCCCAGGCGCAGGCGGCCGCCGACCGTGGTTACCGGTACGTGATGGTCAGCAACGACACCAGCCTGCTGAGGAGCGCCGCGGCATCCGTCGTCGCCGACCTCCGCAGCCGATCCGCCTAAGGAGCCCCCATGGCGTACGACTCCACCGATCTGCGCTCCACCCTGCCGTCGAGTACGGCCACGGCGACGGCGCCCGAGCGGTTCTCCGGCTCCGAGCACGTCAAGTTCCGCGACCTGGCCCCGGCGGAGAAGACCGGGGAACTCTCGACCTGGTACGCCCGCGGCCAGAACTTCGTCGTCGGCTACTCCGAACTGGACGGCACGACCACCTTCAGCCGGGCCGGACAGCCGGACGAGTACGTGGTGCTGCTGGCCGACGGCGGACTCGCCGCGACCGTCCGGTCGCTTGGCGAGGAGGTGTCGGCGAGCGGTCAGACGATGCTCGTCGTGCCGCCCGGGGACAGCACGGTGACGGTCACCGGAAAGGGCCGGGTGCTGCGGCTGCTGACCACGCGGTCGGCCGACGTCGCCGCGCTCGCCGCCAACGCCGAGTCCTACGCCGAGCCGCACGAGAACATCCCCCCGTTCCAGCCCTGGCCCGAGCCGGCCGGCGGCTATCGGGTCCGCAGCTACGACCTGACCGTGCCGCCGCTGGCGAACCCGCCGTTCCGGCTCTACCGCTGCACCACCTTCATGGTCAACTTCATCGACCCCAAGCAGGGGCCGCGCGACCCGGCGAAGCTCTCACCGCACAAGCACGACGACTTCGAGCAGTGCTCGATCGTGCTGGCGGGGGAGTACGTGCACCACATCAGGTGGCCGTGGACCACCAACAAGGCCAACTGGCGTGCGGACGAGCACGAGACCGTGCTGGCCCCGGCGGTCACCGTGATCCCGCCGCCCTCCCTGCACACCAGCGAGGCCGTCGGCCCCGGCACCAACCACCTCATCGACGTGTTCTGCCCGCCGCGCTTCGACTTCTCCGCGATGGAGGGCTGGGTGTTCAACGCCGACGACTACCCGGCGCCGGCGACCCGATGAGGCGCGGGCGGGAACCGATCCGGGTCGCCATCATCGGCGCCGGGCTGGGCGGCATCGCCGCCGCGGTCAAGCTCCGCAAGCGCACCTCGGCCACGTTCGTGATCTTCGAGCAGTCCGCCGGGGTCGGCGGAACGTGGTTCGACAACCGGTACCCCGGGTGCGAGGTCGACGTGCACTCGCACGCGTACTCGTTCTCCTTCCTGAAATACGACTGGCCGCGTACCCATGCGACCCAGCCGGAGCTGCTCGCGTACGCCGAGCACGTGGTGCAGCGCTTCGGCCTCACCCCGCACCTGCGGCTGAACACCCGGGTCACCGACCTGGTGTGGGAGGAGTCGACGAGCTGCTACCGGTTGTCGACCGAGCACGGCGACAGCGAGGAGTTCGACGTCGTCATCTCCGCGCTCGGCCTGCTCAACGTGCCGCGCTATCCCGACTGGCCGGGACTCGACACCTTCACCGGCCCGTGCTTCCACACCTCGCGCTGGGAGGAGCACGACCTCACCGGCAAGTCCGTCGCGGTGGTCGGCACCGGTTCGACCGCCGTGCAGATCGTTCCGTCGATCGCGCCGTACGCCGGGAAGGTCCACGTCTTCCAGCGCGAGCCCGGCTGGATCGAGCCGAAGAACGAGCGTGAGTTCAGCCCGCGCGAGCGGTGGTTCTACCGCAACGTGCCGCTGGCCCAGCGGCTGCACCGGGCCTGGATCTTCCACCAGGGCAATCGGCGGTTCAAGGGCTACGACGTCGGCTCCCGCCGGCAGCGGCGGATGCGCGAGGCGTGCGAGCGGTTCATCGCCGACGCCGTCCAGGACCCGGCCACCCGGGCGGCGGTGACGCCGGACTATCCGTGGGGCTGCAAGCGGCCGGTCATCTCGTCCACCTTCTATCCCTCGCTCAACCGCGACAACGTGGAACTGGTACCGCACGCGGTGAGCCGGGTGACCCCGACCGGGGTGGTCGACTCGACCGGGACGGCCCGGGACATCGACGTGCTGATCCTCGGTACCGGCTTCCAGCCGACCCGGTTCCTGGCGAGCCTCGACGTCAAGGGCCGCGACGGGCGCGGCATCCACGACGCCTGGCGCGAGCGCGCCAGCGCCTTCCTGGGCATCACGGTGCCCGGCTTTCCCAACTTCTTCATCCTGTACGGCCCGAACACCAACGGCGGGGTCTCCATCATCGCCCAGCTCGAACGGCAGGCCGAGGTCGTCGTCCGGGCCGTGCGGCGGCTGGAACGGACCCGGCGGCGCAGTGTCGACACGTCGCCGGCCGTGGCGCGCCGCTTTGTCGCCTGGCTCGACCGGCGGATGTCCACCAACGCCTCGGCGATGAACTCCGGCTGCCACAACTACTACCACGACCCGGCCGGCCACAACGTGACGCAGTGGCCGGGCGGCCATCTCAGCTACGCCATCGCCACCCGGCTCATCTCCCGGCTCGGGCTGCGGACACCGCGCTAGGAGGTGCGGGACACGGCGCTAGGGTGCGACACCGCGCTCAGGGGCCAGACGGCGGCGCTAGGCGGCGGACACCGCGCTGGGGTGCTGGACACGGCCCTAGACGGCGGACACCGCGCTGGGATGTCCGCCGGCCAGCGACACCTCCGCGACGTGCAGGCCGTCGTCGAACACCGCGGACGGGAACCGGTCCCACACCGCCGCCTCGTGGAAGGGCAGGATCCGCCGGGTGTCCCCGCCGACACCGGCCAGGAGTTCGTCGGCGAAGTCGAGCCAGCCGGCGGCGCTGCCCGTGGTCATGGCGATCGGGGCGAGTACGCCGTCGCCCCGCAGGCCCTCGAGGTTCTGGTAGCTGTAGACGTTGTCGCCGGCGAACACCCACGTGCCGTCGGCGGCGTTGGTGACCGCGACCACCTGCGAGCCGGCGGTGTGGGTGTCGTGTGCCGGCCGCAGCTCGACGCCGTCGGTGACCGTGGCCGTCCCGTCGACCAGCGTGGCGGTGCGGGCGGCCAGCCGCTGCGGCAGGTCCGCCTGGCACGACCGGGTCAGGAACTCGAACCGGGCGGGCCGGGCGGCCGCGGCGAGGTAGCACTCGATCTCCCGCCGCTGGATGTAGACGTGCGCCGCGGGGAACGCGTCGACGCAGCCGGCGTGGTCGAAGTGGTTGTGGGTCAGCAGGATGGTGTCGACCTGCTCGGCGTGGACGCCCACCCGGGCGAGCACGTCCACCGGAGCGGACCATCGCGTGTCGCCGTACTTGGCGGTGAGCCGGTCGTAGATCGCCGGGTCCGCGAAGCCGGTGTCCACCAGTACGCAGTGGTCGGCCGAACGCACCAGCCCGAAGCAGTACGGCATCCGCCGGTGCCCTTCGTTCGGCTGCCCGGCGAACAGGTTGCTGGCCGGGAACCGGTCGACGTAGCCGTACTCGAGGATCCAGATCGAGTGGTTCACGAGGCCGCCGGCTGAACGTCGAAGACGGCGAGCTGCCAGGCCACCATGTTGTAGTAGCCGACGATGGTGACCAGTTCGAGCAATCCCGGCTCGCCGAGCACGCCGGCCGCGTCGCGGAACTCGTCGTCGTCCAGCGTGCCGCGGTCGAGGACCGCCCGGGTCGTCCGCAAGACGCATCCCTCCACATCGGACATGTCGGCCGGCTCGCGGTTGTCGGCCAGTGCCGCCAGGTCGGCATCGGAGAGCCCGGCGGCCTTCCCGGCGCGGGTGTGCGCGTAGAGCTCGAAGGCGCTGCGGTGGTGGTGGCCGACGAGCAGGATCGCGATCTCGCGGGCCCGGGCGGGCAGCCGCGAGCCGAACCGGACCGCGCTGCCGATCTGTTGCAGCGCGTGGCCGAACCCGGGGCTGAGGATCCAGACCGCCGGTGGGCCCTGGAGCCGGCCGTCCGGACCGACGAGCGAGAACGGGCTCTCCGGCGCCACGCGCGGCCCGGTCGTGTAGTACTCGTACAGCGCCCGTTGTTCGTCGGTCATGTCCGCGGGATCGACGTCGTTGACTCTCATCAGAAGCCGCCCGCGAAACCCCTGGCTTTGGCCATGGGGAGGAATGGGCGTTCGGGCGTGGTGTTGGTTGTCGGCATGGTGTCGGCTCCTCTGTGTGGGCGGAACTGTCGGATGGGGCTGGGATGCTTCCGGTTGTGGGCGAGACGGTGCGGTACACCTACCGGTTGCGTCCCGGCGCGACCGCCGAGGCGGCGCTGTTGGCCGAGTGGGGGCGGTGTCGCTGGTTCTCGCCACGGCAGAGCGTGACCGTGCTGGTGCCGACGACGTGAGACATGCGATCACCTCCTTCCGGGGCGGTGCTCTCGTGCGGTCCGAGCCAGAGATCCCCCGGCTTCCGGCCGCGCGGAAGCGTCAAGAATTCTCTCCCAGGAATGCGCGGGGATTGGTGGCGACCATCGTGGCGATCTGCTCGGCGGTCCAGCCGAGGTAGGCGAGCTGTTCGACGAACATCCGCAGGCACTCCGGCTCGGGTGGTACCCAGCGGGAGAAGACGTCGGTGGTGAGGATCGCCCGCTCCGGCCCGACGGCGCAGAGCGCCTCGTGCACGTCCCGGACGGTCAGGTGCCCGTCCGGGTGCACCAGCGGCGCGTTGCAGAACTCGAGGTACGCGCCCAGGTCGGCGAACTCGCGCAGCCGCGCCGGATCCGTCGTGTAGTGCAGCGGGTGGGTGATGAGCAGCTGTTGCCCGATCTCGGCACAGTACGCGGCGACCGCGCGGCTCTCCTCGATCGAGGCGTGCCCGGTGGCCAGCGCGAGGCCGAGCGCGCGGCAGGCGTCGATGACCGCCCGCGTCCGGCCGGAGAGGGCACCGTTGGCGTCGCAGAGTGTGATCGCCGTCCGGGCGCTGTATTCGCCGAAGGAGGGCGAGACGTGCCGCAGCAGTGCGCTGATGTACCCGTCGCGGGCCACGTCGGCCGCGCCACCCCAGGTCGGCAGGAACACCACCCGGGCACCGTGCGCGGCGGCGAGTTCGACGATGCTGGGTTCCAGACCGCCGACGGGCGGGTTCAGGGTGATGCTGCCGTAAACCGTGAACGTGGACCCGGCCATCGCCCGTCGCAGGGCCCGGGCCCGGTCCATCGTCGCCCACAGATGGGACTTGAGGACCCAACCCGAGATGCCGTACTCGTGCGCCAACCGCGCCACCTCGAGGTCGTCGCCACGGTTCGGCAGTCCGGCCGACAGGTCGGGCTGACCGTGCACGTGGACGTCGATCGCCCCGCGTAGCAGACGGTCGAACGACTCCGGGTGAGCCGCCGCGAGAAGGTCGCGTTTCGGATCGGTCATCACACCTCGTCCCGGGGTAGCGGTAGTTAGATTGTATGATGGTATGACCAACGGCAGGGCGGCGTGATCCGCCATGCCGGCGGCGGGGAGGGAACCCATGTCTGAATCACTGGCCGGCAGGGTCGTCCTGGTCGTCGGGGCGAGTGCGGGTATCGGCGCGGACACCGCCCGGGTGCTCGCCGCGGACGGCGCGGCACTGATGCTCGTCGCCCGCACCGAGGCGCCGCTCGCCGCGATCGCCGCGGAACTGGAGAAGGACGGGCACGACGTCGGCTACACCACCGGTGATGTCGCGTCGGCGGCGGACGTCACCCGGTTCGTCGACGAGACGGTCGAGCGGTTCGGTCGGCTCGACGGAGCCTTCAACAACGCGGCGATGACTCAGGCGGGTCGGTTGGACGAGGTGCCGGAGCAGGACTTCGACCAGATCATGGCGGTGAACGTGAAGGGGACCTGGCTCTGCGTCCGGGAGGAGGTCCGGGCCATGCGGGCGCGGGGTTCCGGCTCGATCGTCAACATGAGCAGCATCGGCGGCCTTCGCGGCAGCTCCGGCATGGGCGCCTACCAGGCCAGCAAGCATGCCGTCATCGGTCTGACCCGCACCGCGGCCCACGACTTCGGGCCGCTCGGCATCAGGGTGAACGTGATCGCCCCCGGCCCCACCGAGACGCCGATGCTCGCCCGGACGCGGCTCGCGATCCCCGGCGGGGTGGAGGCCCGGATCGCGGCAACGCCGTTGCGCAGGGCCGGAACCGGCACGCAGGTCGGCGCGGCGGTGTCGTTCCTGCTCAGCGACCGGGCGAGTCACGTCAGCGGGGTCGTCCTGCCGGTGGACGGCGGATTCGTTGCCTGAGCAGCCGCGCGGCGCGGCAGACGGCGTCGGGGGCGCCGGCTCCCCCCGACGCGGGTGGTCCGGACGAGACGTCCTGCTCGGCGTACCTGGACCGAGGCCATGACGGAGTGCTGATGGATCGGAGCGTCACATGACCCTGTACACCGACCTGTTCATCGACGGGCAATGGCGACCGGGTACGGGCGACCGGCGCTTCGACGTCGTCGACCCCGCCGACCTGTCCACCATCGCCCGCTTCGCGGTCGCCAGCGAGAGCGACTGCATGGACGCCGTCGACGCGGCGGCGGCCGCGCAGCGGACCTGGGCCGCCACCGCTCCCCGGGACCGCGGCGAGCTGCTCCGCGGCGCCTACGAGATCCTCACGGCCGAGGTGGAGACCTTTGCCGAGATCATGGTGCGGGAGAACGGCAAGTCCTGGGCGGACGCCATCGGCGAGGCGCACTACGCGAAGGAGTTCTTCCGCTGGTTCGCCGAGGAGGCGGTGCGAGTGCCGGGCGAGTACCGGCTCTCTCCGGCGGGCGACAAGCGGATCGTCGTCGACCGGCAGCCGATCGGGGTGTCGCTGCTCATCACTCCGTGGAACTTTCCCGCCGCGATGGCGACCCGTAAGCTCGCTCCGGCGCTCGCGGCGGGATGTACGACGATTCTCAAGCCCGCCCGGGAGACCCCGCTCACCGCGGCCTACATCGTCGAGGTACTGCGCCGGGCCGGTGTGCCGCGGGGGGTCGTGAACCTGGTGACTCCGGTGCCGACCGGCCCGCCGGTGCGGCGGATGATCGACCGTCCCGAGGTCAGGAAACTCTCGTTCACCGGCTCGACCGAGGTCGGCCGAGAGCTTCTGCGCGCGTGCGCGGACAGTGTGGTCAGTACGTCGATGGAACTCGGTGGCAACGCCCCGCTGATCGTGCTGCCCGGCGCGGATCTGGACGCGACGGTGACGGGCGCCCTGCTCGCCAAGATGCGCAACGGCGGCTCGGCCTGCACCGCCGCCAACCGGTTCTACGTGCACACCTCGCTGCACGACGACTTCGTCGCGCGGATGGACGCCGCGCTCGCCGGGATGACGGTCGGCCCCGGCCTCGACCGCTCGAACGATCTCGGTGCCCTCGTCTCGGTGCCGGAGCGCGACAAGGTGGCGGCCCTTGTCGAAACCGCTGTGGCGGACGGGGCGAAGCTGCTGCGTGGCGGTAACGCCTCGGGCGACGGCGCCTTCTACGACCCGACACTGCTCACCGAGGTCAAGCACGGTTCCACGATCAACACGACCGAGATTTTCGGGCCGGTCACCGCGGTGGTCCGCTTCGACGACGTGGACGACGCGGTCCGGATGGCGAACGACACCGTCTACGGCCTCATGGCGTACGTCTTCGGCGAGGAACGGGAAGCGGTCGCCGTCGCCCGCCGCCTCGAAGTGGGAATGGTCGCCGTCAACCGGGGCGTGGTCAGTGACCCGGCCGCCCCGTTCGGAGGGGTGAAGCAGAGCGGCCTCGGCCGGGAAGGTGGCTCCGAAGGCATCCTGGAGTTCCTCGAGGAGAAGTACATCGCCTTGACCGCGTAACCGTGCCGCCCCTCGGGACGGAGCCCGAGCGGGCGTACGGTCGTGGATCGGTAGGTGGGGTGGAAGAGCTTCAGTCCTGATCGCGCTGCGATTCGCGCCAGTCGCGTACGGCGTCGCGGATCCGGTCGAAGACGGCCATGGGTGGACCGGCGATCAGATTCGCCGATGCGGACTCGCCGCTACGCGGGTGCGGGCGGGTCGGAGCCATCGCCTCGGCCGCGCGCAGGGCGCCGGCCATCCGACCGAGCTGGGCCGCGGAGAGGTTGCGACGCAGTGACGGAAACTCCTCCGTCTCCTCCCGGGCCGCGTGTGCGACGACCGCGTCGGCGAATTTCGACAGCCGCCTGTCGAATTCGGGATGGTCGACGCCGAGGTCGTAGAGGGCGGCCAGTTCGTGCTTGGCCTCGTCCTCCTCGTGCCGGAGTTGCCCGGTGACGGTGTCGCCTCGGTCGATCTTGCGTTTGGCGGTCGGGTGCACGACGATCTCCTCCGCGCTCTCGTGCACGGCGAGCAGCCGGACCAGATCCTCGAACAGCTCCCGTTTCTGAGTTCCCTCGGCACGGCCGAGCTGACCGAACAGCGTCTTGATCTGCTTGTGCTGCTCGACCAGCAGGTCCAGGACGTCCTGCTTCACGCCTGCTGTCACGTTCGTCACCCTCCTCCGGTCGACCTCGCCTACGCTGCTGTTTCCCGGCGCGGCGGCTTCCATGTGCGCCGGCTTCGAGCGCGGGCGCCGGAGCTGTCCGGCGGCGCCGTACGCGGACTCCCGCCGGTGCCGGAGCTGTCGTTCGGCCGGATCGGGTGGTACGAACGTTGACGGTCTTCGCGGTCGGCACGGTCCTCGGCGCGCTTGGTGCATTTCTGTCGTATTCAGCCGAGCAGTGCGAGCAGCGCCAGTCCGACCAGGATGGCCGGGATGGTGGTGATCACGGTCGCGGTCGCGGCGGCGCGGCGGCGCAGTGCCGCCAGTGGGATCAGGGCGTCCCCGTCCTGGCTGATCGCGTTGGCCACCAGTGTCGTCACGGGCAGGCCGCCGCTGACGAAGATGCCGGTGAAGACGATCTGGACGGCGCAGCCGGGGATGAGCCCGATCAGCGCGCCGACGAGCACCCCGACCATTCCGGCGAACGCCAGTTGGGAGCCGTCGAAACCGGTGGTGGTGCTGAGAACCTGCCAGCCGAGGTAGGCCGCCGCGACCCAGACGGTGATGAACGAGGCCTCGTGGGCGCTGTGTCGCATGGCGTCCCGTCTGCTTGCCGGGGTGGCGGTGGCGACCGTGTCGTCGGCGAAGCGGCCTCGTCCGGCGGCGAAGATGAGCAGCGCGACCAGCGTTCCGCAGCAGCCGAGCGCGAGGTAGGGGTCGATTCCGCCGAGCGCGCCGCTGAGGCGTTGCGGGTCGACGGCGTGGAACACGACCGGTACCGACACCAGGAAGGCGGGCATGGTGAGCCCCCAGAACACCAGGGACATCCGGACCGGGCGCCCCGGCACCGCGCCCGGCGCCAGGGCCACGGCCACTGTCACCGACGCCGGACAGGTGCCGGCGGCTCCCGCTCGGTCGTCGGCGCCGGCCCGAGCCGCGGGGTACGGCCGCACGGCGCCCGCCGGCAGGCCCGCTTCGGATGCCCGCGCGGCGGTCACCCGCCGGGTCCACCTCCCGGTGCGGGGCCGGACGGCGTTGGCCGGGTCGACGCCGAGCAGGTCCACGGTGTACCCGGTGGCCAGGCCTACGGCGAAGAGCAGGGCATGGATCTTGAGTGCGACCACCGGATCCGCGGCGATGACCACCCAGGACGAGTCCCCCATGGTTGCCGCCAGGGCGGCCACGACCGTCCCGAAGGAGACCTTGCCGCGCGCGTACAGCGGCATCAGGATGATGGCACCGCCGCAGCCCGGGCTGACCCCGAGTAACGCGCCGACCAGGGGGCCGAGCCGGGGGCGCCGGGTCAGGTGGTCGGTGACCCGGTCGCCGTACCGCCAGCGCAGCCAGCCGAACAGCGCGACCATCACCGCGACGTAGACCCCGACCTGCATGAACGCATCCGCCAACGGGCGGGCGAATAACTCGATCATGGTTGTGTCTTCCGGACGGTGGCCACGCCGATCCGCCGTGGTGGCGACGGACCGGCGCGGCGGAACGGGACAGGACGGTGACGCGGCTGCCCGTCAGGTGCCGGACGGTGGCGTGCTGTGCAGGCGCGGGTCGCCCGGAGGAAGTACCGGCGCCCCCGCGTGCGCGGTCGGGCTCGCCTGGTAGCTGAACTGCCCCTTGCCGTCGGGACTCGGGCCGGCGGCCCACCGTCCCTCGGCCGCCTCCTCCCCGGCGGAGAAGTTGATGTACTGGTAGGCGAACTGGTTCTCCTGCTCCGCGTCGGGGAACGCCTCCGGGACCGGCATCTCCTCAAGACCGTCGTCCTTGAGCTGCTCGATCGCGGCGAGCCACATGTTCTGGTGCATCGTGTCGCGGGCCAGCAGGAACCGCAGCATCTGCTTGACACCCGGGTCGTCGGTCATGTGGAACAACCGGGCGACCTGGAGCCGGCCCTGCGCCTCGGCGGTGACGTTGAGGTGGAAGTCGGCGAGCAGGTTGCCGCTGGCGGTGATGAAGGCTCCGTTCCACGGCACGCCGCTGCTGTCCACCGGCAGCGGGCCACCGCCGGAGTGGATGAAGTGCGCCGGATTCGACCCCGAGTAGATCGCGGTCAGCATCGGGTTGTCCTCGGCGGCCGCCTCCTGCAAGGACAGCGGAGCACTGTCCAGCAGGCGGGCGATCATCGTGCAGATCATCTCGACGTGCCCCATCTCCTCGGTGCCGACGTCGAGCAGCAGATCCTTGTACTTGCCGGGCAGCCGGCAACTCCAGCCCTGGAAGAGGTACTGGTTGGCGACCGTCATCTCTCCCCACTTGCCGCCGAGCACCTCCTGCAGGCGCCGGGCGAAGGCGGCGTCGGGCGCATCGGGCTTGGCCTCGAACTGCAGGTCCTTGACGTGGCTGAACACGGTGTCCTCCTGGTAGAAGTGGCAGACCGTGCCCGGGTACCCGTCGCGGTGGCCCGGTCGGGTCAACCGGCGGCCCCGGAGGGCCAGCGGGCGCCGGCACTTCCGGAACCGGAGCGGCAGTGCCGTGCGGGCAGACTCACCCGTACCGCGATTCCCTGCGCGGCGCGGCACACCGTGATCGTGCCGCCCTCGGCGGCGACCAGGTGTCGCACGATCCACAGCCCCAGTCCGGAGATCCCGGGTGGCGGCGCGGCCCGGCGCAGCGCGGCCAGCAGGGGACGGCAGGACCGGCCCTCGTCGGCGACGACCAGCATCAGGAATCCCGCCCGCACCGAGGCGGACACCCGGACGCGGCCCTCGGCAGGGCCGTGCCGCAGCGCGTTGTCCACCAGGTTCAGCAGGATCTGACGGACCCGGTGGGCCGGTACCAGCCGGCCACCGGCGCCACGGGAGAGCCGGACCGTCAACCGGGGCGGCGCCCCGGCCGGGATCGCGGTCGGCAGGACCTGGCTCAGCGGGACCAGCCGGTCGACCGGCTCCGCCAGGCTCTGCGTCATCGACACCGCCTGCCGCCACAGCCCGGCCAGGTGTGCCGCCTGTTCCCGCGCCAGCGTGGCCATGCCACGTCGTTCATCGGGGCTCAGCGTTCCCGACTCCTCGGCGAGGGCTCGGGTCAGCGAGCGCAGTGACTCGATCGGTGACCGCAGTTCGTGACAGAACATCCGCAGCAGCAGCGCGTGACCGCCCGGTGCGGGTGGCCGGGAAAACTCCGGCGTTCCGGCTCCGGGGCTGGCCGATTCCCATACCTGGCGGCTGATCCGGCCTTCGGTCAGCAGCGACAGCCGACCCATGATCGCCCTGCCGAGGTTGCCGAACAACGGCCGGCCGGAGGCGGCGTCCCGGGGCCGCCGGGGCCGTCGAGCCCGGATACCGGCGCGATGGGCGGTCTCCGGCTGGACGGGCATGATCGGGCGCAGAGCGGGAAACGCCGCCGGGTGTCCGAATCCGCAACCCTCCGGCTCGTACTGGTCGATGACCATCCTCTTTTCGTCCGTGGCCTCGAACTCCTGCTTCCGGCCAGTACCCAGGGACGGGCGCGGGTCGTCGGATCGACCGGTGACGCCTCCGCGGCCGCCGCGACGGTCCGCCGCTGCGTACCCGATCTGGCCCTGGTCGACCTGCACATGCCGCGACCGGGCGGGATCCGGGCCATCGCCGCCATCCGCCGAACCACACCCCGGGTACGGATCGTCGCGATCTCCGGGCTCGACGAGATCGACCTCATGGTGCAGGCCCTGCGCGCCGGTGCGGAGGGCTACCTGCCGAAGAGCAGCGAGCCCGAGGAGTTGCTGCCGCCGCTACTGGCGATCCTGGACGGGTGGGCAGTGCTACCTGCCGGCCTGCTCGCAGCCCTGCTCCGCCCCGTGTACAACGGCCTGCCGGCGACGGCCACCCTCGACGACGAGGAACGCCGTCTCCTGCAGCTTATTGCGAAGGGATGTCGCACGGTGGAAATCGCTGAAGAGCTGAACTTCTCCGAGCGCACGGTGAAGCGACTGACGGCATCGTTGCTGCGCAAGCTGCGCGTGTCGAACCGGACCGAGGCGGCTGCCCTGGCCGGCAACGCGGGTCTGCTGTGAGCACTGTCCGGTTCTGGCCGACGCCGTGCGGGTTTGCAAGGTTTCCGATCGTGCTACCCGGGTCCGCCCGCCAGGCCGGTCAGCGGCCACCGGTTCCGGCCCCCGGCCAGCGGTACCGGATCCGGGGCCGGCCGTCGGCGGCGGTGTTCACCTCCGCGCGTACCTGGTAGACCTCCGCGATCCGATCCGCGGTGAGCACCTCGCCGGGGGTACCCGCCGCGACCACCCGGCCGGCGTGCAACAGCACCAGCCGGTCGCAGTACTGCGCGGCCAGGTTGAGGTCGTGCAGGGTCACCACGACGGTGGTCGCCGACTCCGCCAGAAAATGCAGCAGCTCCAGTTGGTGCCGGATGTCGAGATGGTTCGTCGGCTCGTCGAGCAGCAGCAGGTCCGGCTCCTGCACCAGGGCGCGGGCCAGGTCCACCCGCTGCCGCTCCCCGCCGGACAGGCTGGACCAGCGCCGCTGCTCGAAACCGGCCAGGCCGGCCTCGGCCAGCGCGTGCCGGGCCAGGGCCAGATCGGCGGTGGCGGTCCCGGCGAGGCGCGGCCGATACGGGATCCGGCCCAGCAGCACCACCTCCAGGGCGGACATCTCCACGTCGGTGGCGGCCTGCTGGGTGACCACCGCGATGCGCCGGGCCAGCCCGCGCCGGGGCAGCGTGCCCAGGGCGGCGTCGTCGAGCAGTACCCCGCCCCGAGTCGGGCCGGGCCAGCCCGGCCAGCAGTCGCAGCAGGCTCGACTTGCCGGAGCCGTTCGGCCCGAGCAGTCCGACCGTGGCGCCCGGTTCGGCGGTGAGCGCCACCTCGGCGAGGATCCGTACGCCGGGTACGCCCCAGCCGACCCGCTCCGCCCGCAGCCTCGCCGGCCCCGCGCCCACGGCGTGCCCGTCGCCGCCGTCCCGACGTGGTCGACGAAGACCGGCGAGGCGGCCAACTCCGTTTGCCCGCCCGTTGCCGGTGGCGCCCCGGCCGGCGGTGTCCGGTCCGGTGACGGTGTCCGTGTCCTGGCCGGCGGTGTGCGGGCCGGTCACGGAGTCTCCGCCCGGCAGCGCATGACCAGGCCGAACACCGGCACCCCGAGTAGCGCGGTGAGCACACCCACCGGCAGTTCCTGCGGCGAGAAGACGGTGCGCGCCGCGGTGTCCGCCCAGATCAGAAAGATCGCGCCGGTGACCGCGCAGGTGGGCAGCAGGGTACGGTGCCGCGAGCCGATCACGAGCCGTACCGCGTGTGGCACGGTCAACCCGACGAAACCGATCGCCCCGCTCACGGCGACCAGCGTAGCCGTCACCAGCGCGGTGACGCCGAACAGCAGCAGCCGGGTACGCCCGGGGGAGAAGCCGAGCGACCGTGCGGTGTCGGTGCCGAACGCGAACGCGTCCAACGCCGTCGCGGCGGCCCAGCAGACCAGCAGACCGGCGCCGGCCACCACGGCACAGAGCGCCACCGCCGGCCAGGACGCGGCGGTCAGCGAACCGAGCAGCCAGAACGTCACGCTGCGGGTGTCCTGGCCCTGGGCGTCGGAAATCACGATCAGGCTGGTCACCGCGCTGAACAGCTGTGAGACGGCGACTCCGGCGAGCACGATCCGGGTCGGCTCGCCGGCTCGCCGGCCGGCCAGCAGCAGTACCGCGCCGAACGCGGCCACGCTGCCGCCGAACGCGCCGGTGGTCAGGTCGACCGGACCGGTGCCGATGTGGACTCCGAGCACCAGCACCGCCACGGCACCGGTGGAGGCGCCGGAGGAGACGCCGAGCAGGAACGGGTCGGCCAGCGGGTTGCGGGTGAGCGCCTGGAGCACCGCGCCGCACACCGCCAGCCCGGCACCCACCAGCGCGGCCAGCAGCACCCGGGGCAGTCGCAGGTCCCACACGATGCTGTCCGGCAACGGGGGCAGCGGGCGGACCGGCAGACCCTGATGGGTACCCACGGCCCGCAGCACGTCGCTGACGGACAACTCGGCCGAACCCACGGCGACCGCTGCGGCGATCTGAGCAGCAGCAGGAACCCGGCCAGCGGCAGGACGTGCCGGCCACCGGGCCGCCAGGCACCGGCCGGGGTGGACGAGTAGCGTCCTGCCCCGGCACCGGTACCAGGTGCCGGGGCGAGGGGTGGTGCGGCCGGCGGGTTCATCGGCGAGCGAACACCACGTAGTCGTCGAGGTACTGCCAGACCGTTCCGACCTCGGCGAAGCCGGCCGCGCGCAGGGCGGCGAGGTGGAACTCCAGCGGGGCGAGGGCCTGCGGCGGCCGATCGACGAACCGCCGTTCCCGCTCCACGGCCAGTTCGGCCAGTTCCGGATGGCGGGCCGCCTCGGCGTACCAGGCGGAGTAGTCCGGCGCGCCGGCGGCGAACGTCTGCCGCTGCACCAGCGCGTCGTGCCGGTGCGCGATGTCGCGCAGCGTGGGCGTCGAGTCGCCGTACCGGAGGTGGTCGGCGTTGAGCAGCACACCACCGGCCGGCAGCAGCCGTGCCGCGGCGGTGTAGACGCGCAGCAGCTGTTCCGGTGAGAGCCAGTGCAGCGCGGTGGAGCTGAGTACGGCGTCGACGCACCGTCCGGCCAGTGCCTTTTCCAGTCGTCGGTCACCAGGTCCACGTCGTGCACCTCGGCGCGCGGGCCGTACCCGTCGAGCACGCCCCGGGCGACCCGCAGCAGGATCGGGTCGTAGTCGACCGCGACGGCGGCGGCCCTGGGGAAGCTGGCCAGTACCCGGTCGGTGATCGCGCCGGGGCCGCAGGCCAGGTCCAGGATCGTCGGGTCGTCCGGACAGTGCAGCCGCAGCACGTCGAACATCGCCTCGAACCGCAGTTCGCGGTGGGCCACGTAGCCGGACTGCTGGTCGTCCCAGAGCCGGAGCAGGCGCCGGGCGGCCGACTGGTCCAGGGCCTCGGTGGCCGGCGTGCTGGCGTCGGAGGTGTCCGGCGGGGTCATCGGACGAACCCGCGCAGGCCCGCGCCGACCAGTTCGGCCGCCTCGACGCTGCGGATCGACGGATCCATCGACGAGCCGGGCACGGTGACGAAGCGTCCGGCGACCACCGCGGCCAGCTTGGACGTCACCGGGTTGCGGCGCAGGAAGTCGATTTTCGACTCGGCAATGTCGCTGTCGCCGCCCCGGGTCAGGTCGGCCAGCACGATCACGTCCGGGTTGCCTTCGGCGATCTCCTCCCAGTTGCCGGCGGGCCACTTCTGGCTGACGTCGGTGAAGGCGTTGCGGGCCCCGAGCAGCGAGCTGACCGCGTCCGGCACGCCGCCGTGCCCGGCCACGTACGGGGTGGTGGTGCCGGAGTAGTACCAGAGCAGCGAAGGGCTGCCGGTCGGCTGACCGGTGGCGTTCGGCGTGCTCGTCGGGACCGTGCCGCGGGCCGTGTCCAGCCTGCCCTGCTGTTCACGGATCAGCTTCTCGCCCCGATCAGGTACGCCGAAGACGGCGGCGATGTCGCGGATCTCCCCGAAGATGCCGTCGAAGCTGACCGTCGGGATCGCGTCCGCCGGGTTCTCGCAGGCGAACCTGGAGAGGTACGCGGGCACGCCGAGCCTCGCCAGGTCGGCGCGGGAGCCGGCGGCGTCCGGGGCGTACCCGGAGGTGTAGGTCGAGTAGACGAAGTCCGGGTTCGCCGCGCGGACCGCCTCCCGGGACGGGTACAACCTGGCCAGTACCGGCACCTGTTCGTACGCCGGGCGCAACTGTGGCAGCACCGGGTCGGTCTGGTAGCTGGTGCCGGCCATCAGGTCGGCGAGGCCGAGGCTGAGCATGATTTCGGTGGCGTTCTGTTCCAGTGCGATCGCGCGCCGGGGCGGCGCGGTGATGGCGAGCGGGAGTCCACAGTTGGTCAGCTCGACCGGGCTGGCCTGGCCGCTCGGACCATTCGGTGTGTCGGCCTGGCCCTCGGCGCAGCCGGTGGCGGCCAGCACCGCACAGAGACTGCCCATGATGACAATCATTTTCATGTGTGGAGAGGGTGGCGGCAGGTCGCCGCAGGTGCGGCGGCACCCGCTCCCATGGTCGCCTTCGCCGGCGACCGGGGTACCACCCCCGCCGGGTGACAGACGTCGGCCGGCCACCGGAACCTGTTCGTGACGCTCCCCACGCCACCGCCACTGCCGCACGGGCGTGCGCCCCACGGCGACCGGCGCTGCAGAGGACCGGATATTCCCGCACGGGCAGGCCGATCAGGTCGCTACCGGGCAGCGGGATGTGGCACATGGGTCCCGGGTATGTGTCGAGGCTCTCCGCCGGGGGAGACAGGAGCCGGCGGCGGCCGGCCCGCCGCTGTCACAGATCACCGCCCTGCCTGGTCGTTGTGGGCGACAGGGCGCCTGTCCGGCGCCACGGGAGACAACCAGAGGACCAATATGAAGATCGTCGTTATCGGCGGCAGCGGACTCATCGGCAGCAAGGTCGTGGAACTGCTCGCCGCGCAGGGCCACCAGGTGGTGGCGGCGTCTCCGAAGACCGGGGTGAACGCGGTCACCGGCGAAGGGCTGGCCGTGGCGCTCGACGGCGCCGAGGTCGTGGTGGACGTGTCGAACTCGCCGTCCTTCGACCCGGACGCCGCGCGGGAGTTCTTCGAGAATTCCGCCCGCAACCTGTTCCCGGCCGAGGCGGCCGCCGGGGTGGGCCACCACGTGGCGCTCTCGGTCGTGGGCGCGGACCGGATGCCGAACATCGGCTACATGGGGGCGAAGGTGGCGCAGGAGCGGCTGATCGCGGCGTCGCCGATCCCGTACTCGATCGTGCGCGCCACGCAGTTCTTCGAGTTCCTCGACGCCATCGCCGCCACCGGGACCGTCGGCGACACCGTACGCCTGGGGCCGGTGCTCTTCCAGCCGATCGCCGCCGCCGACGTTGCGGCCACGGTGGCGGACGTCGCGCTCGGCGCCCCGGTCGGCGGCATCGTCGAGGTGGCCGGCCCCGAGCGGTCCCGCCTCGACGAGGTGATCCGGTCGGTGCTGCGCGCGGGGCAGGACCCCCGGGAGGTGGTGACCGACCCCGCCGCCGGATACTTCGGCGCCATGGTGGCCGACGACGCGCTGGTTCCGCTCGGTGCGGCCCGTACCGGTCGCATCCGGCTGGCGGACGTGCGCGCGGTGGACGGGGGCGGGCGGTAGTCGCCGAAGCGCCTCGGCGTTGTCTGCCCGACCTGCGGCCGGCCCGCGGTGCCGGCCGGAGGTCGGGCCCGCCACCGGACCCGGTTCGTCGATCGGGCGCGGGCCGGGTTTTGCCATCTGCCCCCGAACCTGTGGACGATGGCGTCGTGCAGCCTGCGAGCGACGGACAAGCCGTCCAGACCGACGATGTGGTCGACTTCGAGGCGATCCGGGGACGATTGTTCGGGATCGCCTACCGGATGCTCGGTACTGTCGGCGACGCCGAGGACATCGTGCAGGATGCCTGGCTCCGCTGGCAGCGGACGGACCGGCGGAGCGTGCGCAACCCTGCGGCGTTCCTCACCACCACGACGACCCGGTTGGCGATCAACGCGGTGACGGCGGCCCGGGCGCGCCGGGAGACGTACGTGGGGCAGTGGTTGCCGGAGCCGGTGGACACCGCCGCCGATCCGGCGCTCGGTGCGGAGCGGGCGGAGGGGCTGGAGTTCGGGGTCCTGCTGCTGCTGGAGAAGCTCGCCCCGGCGGAGCGGGCGGCGTACGTGCTGCGGGAAGCCTTCGACTACGCCCACCGGCAGGTCGCCGAGGTACTGGGGACGACCGAGGCGAATGCCCGGCAACTGCTGAGCAGGGCCCGCCGGCACCTGGCCTCGGCCCGGTCGGCACCGGTCGGCCGGGCCGAGCACCGGCGGCTGGTCGAGGCGTTCGTGGCGGCGGCTCGGGGCGGGGACCTGGCCGCGTTGGAGCGGCTGCTCGCCGACGACGTGGTCGCCAGTTCCGACGGCGGAGGACGGGTGCACGCCTCGCGGAAGGATCTGCACGGCGCGGCCCGGGTGACGACCCTGCTGGACAACGTGCTGCGGAAGTACTGGCGCGACTCGGTGATCCGGCTCGTCCCGGCCAACGGCGCGGAGAGTCTGCTCGTGGCGGCCGCCGACGGGACCCCGGAGGCCCTGCTCGCCCTGCAGGCCACCGAACGGGGGATCGAGCGCCTGTTCATCGTGGTGAATCCGGACAAGCTGCAACAGTTCGCCGGCCCGGCCTGACAGCTCGCCCGGCCGACCCGCGCCGCGGAGTGCGGGACGTCCGGCGGTCGGCGCCCGCCCGAACAGCTCGTGTTCACGGTCGCGGCACGGCTGGATTCCGTCAAATCGCCCTGCGGCCCACCCGGCCTGTGTCTAATCGGGTACGTCGGCGCATCACCGCCGGCCGTCCGGCGGTGATTCCGACCGGTCGGTCGGACAGGTCAGGGCAGGCAGCGATCATGACGCACGGGGGGTAGTGATGGGCTTCGTCACCGCGATGGACGGCACGGAGATCTACTACAAGGACTGGGGTTCCGGTCCGGTCGTGACCTTCTCGCACGGCTGGCCGCTGAGCGCGGACGCCTGGGACGGCCAGTTGCTGTTCCTGGCGCAGCAGGGCTTCCGGGTCGTCGCGCACGACCGCCGGGGACACGGCAGGTCCGGTCAGGCCTCGGCCCGCAACGACATGGACGGGTACGCCGACGACCTCGCCGCGGTGCTGGACGCGCTGGACCTGACCGACGTCACGCTGGTCGGTCACTCGACTGGCGGCGGTGAGGTGGCCCGCTACATCGGCCGGTACGGCACCGGCCGGGTGAGCAAGGCGGTGCTCATCTCCGCCGTACCGCCGATCATGGTGCAGACCCCGGACAACCCCGAGGGGCTGCCGATCGACGTCTTCGACGGGCTGCGCGCCAAGCTCTTCGCCGACCGGTCGCAGTTCTACCAGGATCTGGCCCAGATGTTCTACGGCGCGAACCGGCCCGGGGCGACGGTCTCCAAGGGCATCCTCGACCAGTTCTGGCTCTGGAGCATGCAGGCCGGCATGAAGAACGCGTACGAGAGCATCAAGGCGTTCTCCGAGACCGACTTCCGGGACGACCTCGCCAAGTTCGACGTCCCGACGCTGGTGATGCACGGCGAGGACGACCAGATCGTCCCGGTGAAGGACTCGGCCCGGAAGACCGCCCAGCTCATCGCGAACGTCCAGGAGATCTACTATCCGGGCGCGCCGCACGGGTTGACCGCCACCCTCCAGGACCAGGTCAACAAGGACCTGCTCGCCTTCCTGAAGAGCTGACCGGCGCGGATTCGTACGCGTCCCCCGGTCGCCGCCGGAGCTGCGGCCGGGTGCCTCAGAACTCCTGACCGGCGACGACCGAGAGGAGTCGCAGCTTCTCGGCGCTCTCTGTGCCGGGGGTGGCGGTGAAGACCAGCAGCGACTGGGACTGGTCCGGGTCGAGCAGGACCTGGCAGTGCAGTTCGAGCAGCCCGAGCCGTGGGTGCCGGATCCGCTTCGGGGCGCAGTACGGGCCGGTGACCGGGTGTTCCTGCCACAGTTCGGCGAACTCCGGGCTCCGGGCGAGGAGCACGTCGACGATCTCACCGGCCCGGGAGTCCCGCCCGGCCCGGGTGTACGCCCGGTGCAGGTCGGCGGTGAGCAGCCGGCTGTGCCCGGGATGGTCGTCCTCGGGGTGGACCCGCCGGCTCTCCGGGTCGGTGAACCAGCGGTAGTGCAGGCTGCGCGCCAGCCCGGTGTGGTGGGTCTCGTCGCCGAGCAGGGCGGTGGCGAGCCGGGTCTGCCGCAACGTCTCGCCGAGGTCGCTGACGACCTGGGCGGCGGCGTCCCCGAGCCCGTCGAAGATCCGCATCATGCCCGGGTTGATGTGGTCGGCACGCCGTACCCGACTCGGCGTCGGATATCCGCCCAGCCGGAACAGGTGATCCCGTTCCTCCAGGGAGAGCCGCAGGCCGCGGGCGATCGCGGCGAGCATCTGCTCCGAGGGGCGCGGGCCGCGCTGCTGCTCGATCCGGCTGTAGTAGTCGGTCGACATGTCGCTGAGCGCGGCGACCTCCTCGCGGCGCAGCCCGCCGGTACGCCGCCGCCGCTGCCCCCGGGGCAGCCCGACGTCCTCCGGTTGCAGCGCCTCCCGCCGGCTCCGGAGGAACTCGGCGAGCCGGTCCCGGTCCATGGCGTCTCCTCCTCTTCCGGTCGGTCCGGTCGTTTGTCGACCCGTTGCGAACACCGGACGACCCTGTTCGCGAGCACTACCGCCCCCGGGTGGGGGGACACCGACGACCGGTCGCGAACATCCGCCGGTCCGCGCGACCGGCACGACTTCGGCAACAATCTCGGGACCGGCGGGAATTCCGGGTGGTGCCGATCGTCGCACCGGGGGCGAGCGGCCAGCCAGGCGACGGGTGTCCACGGATCGGCTGTACCTGGTTACGCCCGCCCGGCCGGCCAAGACTCGGATCCATGACTGGACCAACACAGACCGCGACCGGCCACTGGATCAACGGCGGGTGGCACCCGGCCGGATCGCCGGCAACCATCGGCGTGCGGAACCCGGCGAACGGCGAGATCGCCGCCGAGGTACCCGCCGGTACCGCCGCCGACCTGGACCGGGCGGTCGCCGCCGCCCGGTCCGCCTTCCCCGGCTGGGCCGCCACCGCGCCCGCCGAGCGGGCCGCCGTCGTGCGGCGGATCGGCGAGGGCCTACGGACCCGTGCCGAGGAGATCGCCACCGCGGTCACCGCCGAGATGGGCTCACCGATCCGCATGTCCCGGACCGCCCAGGTCGGCTTCCCGGTCGCCGTCGCGGAGTCCTTCGCCACCCTGGCCGCCGACTTCGCCTGGACCGAGGAGATCGGGAACTCGCTGGTGGTACGCGAGCCGATCGGCGTGGTCGGCGCGATCACCCCGTGGAACTTCCCGTTGCAGCAGATCGTGTCGAAGCTGGCACCGGCCCTGGCTGCCGGGAACACGATGGTGTTCAAGCCCTCCGAGATCGCGCCGCTGACCGCGCGGATCCTCGCCGAGGTGACCGCCGAGGCGGGCCTGCCGGCCGGGGTCTTCAACGTCGTCTACGGCACCGGACCGGTCGTCGGCGAGGCGATCTCCGCCCACCCGGACATCGACATGATCTCGTTCACCGGCTCCACCCGGGCCGGCCGGCGGATCTCCACCGTCGCCGCCGGAACCGTCAAGCGGGTCGCGCTGGAACTCGGCGGCAAGGGCGCGAACGTCATTCTCGACGACGCCGACCTGCCCACGGCGGTACGGACCGGGGTGATGATGGCGTTCGCCAACGGCGGCCAGGTCTGCGGCGCCTGGCCCCGGATGCTGGTGCCGGCGTCGCGGCAGGACGAGGTCGTCGCGCTGGCGGTCGCCGCCGCCCGGGAGTACGTCGTGGGCGAGCCGACCGACGAGGCGACCCGGATCGGTCCGATGGCCTCCGAGGCGCACCGGGAGAAGGTGCACGGCTACATCGAGCGGGGCATCGCCGACGGCGCGAGGCTGGTCTTCGGCGGCCCCGGCCGGCCGGAGGGGCTTGAGAAGGGCGCCTACCTCCGACCGACGATCTTCGCCGACGTCGACCCGCACTCGGTGATCGCCCAGGAGGAGATCTTCGGCCCGGTCCTGACGATCATCCCGTACGCGGACGAGGACGAGGCCGTCGCGATCGCCAACGGCACCATGTACGGCCTCACCAGCGGTGTCTTCGGCGAGCCCGAGCACGCCCTCGCGGTGGCCCGGCGGCTGCGCGCCGGCCAGGTCGACGTCAACGGCGGCCACTGGAACCCGCTCGCCCCGTTCGGCGGTTACAAGCAGTCCGGGAACGGCCGGGAGTTCGGCCGGGCGGGCCTGGAGGAGTTCCTGGAGATCAAGGCCATCCAGCGCTGAACGGCGGGGTGGCGGGACCCCGGCCACCGAGACTCGTCGCCGAACCGCTGCCCCGGGCGAGGCCGCTGCCACTGCGCGGCGGCCTGCACGACGCCGGGCCCCCGGTGACGGCGGTGCGGCGGCGCGCCGACGGGGGACCGGCGGCTCAGCTCCGGTAGCGGTCGAACCGGAACGGTGCCAGTTCGGCACTGCGGTCCTCGCCGAGCACCTCGGCCGCGACCAGGTCACCGGCGTGCACGCTCAGGGTCGCGCCGCTGTGCGAGACGGCGAAGTGGAAGTTGGGCCGCTCGGCGGCCCGGCCCAGCACCGGTAGGCCGTCGCCGGGGATGGGTCGCTCGCCGACGCGTACGCCGCGCACGGACGCGGCCCGGATTCCCGGATAGAGCGCGACCGCCGCCTCGACCACCCGGTCGACCGCCGACCGGTCCACCCGGTAGCCGCCGCCGGCCGCCGGGTGGGCCGCACCGTCGATCTCGGGGCTGTGCAGCAGCAGCCGCCCGTCCCCGTCGGGGCGCAGGTGCACGCGCGGGGCGTGCACGACCCGGGACACCGCGACGGTGACCGGCGAGGTGTGGACGAGTACGCCCCGGGTGTTGCGCATCGGCAGCACCAGCCCGGCGAGTGCGGCGATCTGGGCGGCCTGCGGTCCCGCGCAGTCCACCACGGCGGCCACGGGAAGCCGCCGTCCCGAGGCGAGCCGGACCGCGCGTACCTCGGTGGCGGTGACCTCCAGGTCGGCGACCGCGTCGTCGCGGACGACCTCGGGTGCCACATTGGACCTTCTCGACCTCCGACTGCGGTCCGTGCTGGCCGCAGGCGGAAGTAGCCGCGCGACGCAGGCACGGGCGTTCCTCCTGCGGCAACGACGGACCGCAGGAGGAGGGTGAGAAGATCACCAGACCGGAGCCGGTCGGCTCACGCCACGGCGGGCCCGGACGCTCAGACCCGGGTGACCCGTACCGCGTCGGCGACGACGTAACCGGTGCCGGATGTCCATCGGCTCACTCCCACCGTGTTCGCATCCCCTGCGGCCAGCGTGAACACCCCGAGTGACACCCATCGGCCGCCGTTGGCGCGCTGGTTCACCCGTACCGTCTGGTTGCCGCCGGTGGTGGCCACGATGAACGGCGTCGAGTCGTTGTAGCCAGGGTCGGCCGGATACCAGACCGAGACGGCGTAGCTGCCGGTCTCCGGGACGTTCACCCTGTACCAGGCGACGTCGCTGGAGAGCACCGGGTCGGCGAACCGGTAGTCGGCCCCGAACCTCTGGCTGGAGTAGCTGGAAGTTCCCCAGTTCGCGCTCGCGCTGAACCGCCCGGCCGTGGTGTTGTCGACCGTGCTGCTCCACGCCTGTGCGGTCGAGACGAAGCCGATTCCGTTCGGGACCGCTCGTTGCGCGCCGTCCGACGGGGTGTTACGGACCGATACCGACGTCGCTCCGGGCATCCGGGCGACCAGGGTGCTCGAACCTCCGCCGTCGAGGTTGATCGCGTCGTCGGCGCCGAGCGACTTCATGTAGTTGGCGAGTTCCACATAGGTCATACCGACGCTGGTGCTGGACCGGCCGTCCACGACGACCATCCACATGGTCAGACCGTCCGCCGAGAAGCCGACCGCCGTCCGTGGGTTCCGCGGATGCGAGACGGTGGTGGCAACCCCGTCCCTGACCAGTACGAGGTTGCCGCCGATCGCGACCTGGGCGGCTCCGGCCCCGCCCCGCGGCGAGTAGTTGACCGTGACGGGGTCGCCGACGGCGATCCCGGCCAGGGCGTCGGCACCGGCGTTGACGCCGAGTATGGCGACGGACCCGGCCGGTACCTTGGCGCCGGCGGTGGTGCTGACCCTGCTGACCCGGCCACCGGTCACCTCCACCTCGCGGCTGCGGGTGGCGCCGTCGAGTACCTGGCTGCGCGGCTCGTCGCCCCAGAGGGCGTTGTAGACGCCGATGCCGTCGGCGGCGATGTTCGGTGAGTTGAGGTTGGTGGCGGTGAGTTGGGCGCCGCCGGGCAGCGCGATCTTCGCGTCGAGGAAGATCTGGGCCAGGCCGCCCCGGGTGCCTGTGCCGTTGGCGTACAGCGCGGCCACGTTGTTCCAGCCGGAGGCGGGGCCGTTGAGCAGCGTGCCGTCGTCCAGCCCTATGCCCCGGGGTGCCCCGGTGACGCCGATGTCGAAGAAGTCGCCGTTCACGGCGGCGACCGCACCCACCCGGTTCGCCTGGCTGGTCAGGGTGGCTGTGGCGCCGACGGTCCCCGGATTGAGGTATTTCGGTTTCAGGGTGGGCTCGGACAGGTTCGCGGTGAGGACGTTGATCTGATTGGGGCCGCCCGTCGAGGTGGTGCTCAGGGAGAGGCCGGGTGCCAGCGGCGTGGTGGCGAGCGTTCCGACGTCGGAGGTGGCGGTGACCGCGACCGCCGGGGCGGGTGTCGCGGCGCCGATGCCGACGAAGGCGATTAGTGCGGACAACGGGACGGCGAGGGCTGATCGTCGCATGGCGTCTCCGGTGAGAGCAGGGGCGAGATCGGAGATCGAGGGATCTGGCGAAAGTTATTGTCACCCGTCGATGTGCGCTTGGCAACATTCTCCGCTGCGGCGCGACGGGAAGCCCGCGGGTGTCCGATGCGGCGGTACCGGACGCGGATCGCCGGCCCGCCCCGCCGTTCCCGATCTTCCTAGCTGAGGTCGTCCAGTACGTCGGCGGCCAGCCCTCGCATGGTCTCCCGGTGCTCGGTCAGCGCCGCGTCCCAGGCCGCCTGCTCCACCTCACGGACCTGGTAGTAGACCGTGAACCTGGCGTTGCTCGACAGTACGGACAGTTCGATCGTGGCTCGGTCCTTGTGGATGCCGAGGTAGGCCTTGTCCGCCAGGCCCGGCCCGGCCTTGTAGCTGGAGTCGGTTCCGGGAGACGGCAGGACCGTACCCCTTTCTGGACGCGCGATCCGGCTAGGCGTTCGCGATCTCGTCGAAGCTGGCCTTGCTCCGGCCGTCGGTTCGGTCGTACTCGTCAGCGCACTTGTTCAACGCGTTGCCGAATTCCTCGAACCTGGTCGTCGCGTCCCGGAACGGTCCGGTGAGCCAGCCGTGGGTCTTGTCGTACGCACCGTACTGGTCGACTTCTTCCCCTCGGCGCGAATGCCGTCGCTGGCCGCTTCGATGCTCTCCGCGCTGAACCAGTCGTAGTCACTCATCGGCGCGAGCCCTCTCCGGAGAACCAGTACGTCGGGTCCTTCTCGCAGGTGGCCTGTCGCAGGGCGGCCCGCGCGTCGTCGGCTATCGCGTCGGCGTCCTCCGGGGCGATGCGCGGGCTGACCTCCACGCTGGCGACGGTGAACCCGACCAGTCTCAGGTGGAACAGGCCGCGTGGCCCGGAGATCGTCCTCGGCTCGGCGGAGTCCCGGGCGTCGATGAACTGGTCCGCCGCCGACATGACGTGGTATCCCCGTTCGACCCGCGCCTCCGCCGCCCCCCACTCGGCCCAGGCGTCCCCCGGCCGCGCGGCGGACCCGTCGTCCTGCGGGAACGGGTCCTCGGTCGACGGAGGCGGCGGCGTCCGACCGTGCCGACGCAGCACCGCCATGGCCAGCATCGCCTTGTCCTGGGCGTACTGGAGGGCGTCCAGAATGGCCGAAGCGACGCCCGAGGGTCCCACCGTGTACCACCAGTCGGAGCCGACGCGCAGGTCCACGAGGTCGCCCCGGGCATCGACCACGCAGGTGACCGTGCCGGTCTGGTCGTCGCCCGGGATGCGGTCCAGCCCCTCGACCGGGAGGTGACGGGGCGTGCCGGCCAGCGACTCCTCCAGGTGCCGCACGAAGCGTCGGGCCTGGTCCAGCCTGGGATCGTCGGGACTGACGGTGCGCGATGTCTGCAACATGCTTCCCCCATGCCCCGTCACCGTGCCGGAGAAGGGTCCCGATCTCGGATCCCGGCCTCCGGTCGGCCCAGCTCGTGACTCCCAGGCGCTAGATCCTAACCGATCTGTGCCAGCCCGATGGCGCCGTGTGAGCGGCCGACGCCACCGCGTCCCGGCTAGTACGGTGTGCCGCATGCACCCGTTCCAGGCCGCGCAGCAGATCGCGCAGACCCGCGAGGTCGACGCGGCGGCCCTGATCCACGGCCGGTGCGACCTGCGCGGCTATCCGTACCGGCACCTGGCCGTCGTGGCGGGCAGCGACCTTCCGATGCCGCGCACCACCGGCATCCCGATCGCGCGGGACCACCACACCGGCCCGCCGCCGGACTTCACCGCCTCGTGGCTCGCCGGTCGAACTTGCCCGCCACCGCGTGGTCGGTGTCGGTCACCGTCCCGGTCTCCAGCACCTGCTTGAGCCGGCGGAGGCAAGCCGCCACCCTTCGGCCGGCGGCTTGCCGACCAGGGACAGCGCGGCGTGGCCGAGCCTGCCGAGAGGCGTCTTCAGCACCTCGTGCACCTCCGCCAGGCCCGGGCCTGGCGGCGAATCGGACGGTCCAGCAGGTGGCCATTCCGGGTACGGCGGTTGCCGTCTCGTACCGGCGCGTCGCGGGTCGGCCCGGCGGGGATGCGGGTCAGCGGTCGAGGACCTCGGCGGGGGCCATCACCCGCAGTGCGTTGGCGTCGAGCCCGATCCGGATCGGGGTACGGCCGCGTACCTCGCCGTCGACCTCGACCGGGGCCGGCCGGTCGGTGGTGAGCAGAATCTCACCCGCGGTGAGGAAGGGCTCGTCGTCGAGAGTGCGGCGATGACCGGTCGCCGCGTTGCGCGCCGTCGCGCGCAGCAGGTCGCGCCGGGTCGGGCCGCCCACCGGGTACGCGACCAGCAGCCGGTCGTCGGCGTTCGCGTCCGCCGTGATCGGCCGGCCGGCCTGGAAGCCGCCGTTGGCCACGTAGAGCTGGTGGGTCAGGAACTCCCGGGCCTGCCCGTCGGCCCGCACGGTGATCCGCATCGGGCGGTGTCCGGTGAGCAGCGCCAGGGCGGTCACCGGGTACGCCAGCCGGCCGGTGACCCGCTTGAGCCGGGCCGGTGCCCCGGCCATCACCTCGGCGGAGAGCCCGATGCCGACGTGATTGGCGAACGGCATCCCGTCGGCGAGCCCGAGGTCGACGTCGATCACCTTGCCGCCGGCCAGCGTCGCGACGGCCGCGTCGAGGTCGAGCGGGATCCCGACGGTCCGGGCGAAGTTGTTCGTGGTGCCGAGCGGCAGCAGTCCGAGCGCCATGTCCCGGTGTGCGAGCAGCCGCGCGGCGGCCCCGATGGTGCCGTCGCCGCCGCCGACGGCCAGCAGGTCCGGGCCGAGCGCGGCGGCGGCGGTCAGGCTCGCCTCCAGTTCACCCGGCCGGTCCGCCGGGTAGGTGCCGAGCAGTGTGAAGCCCGCCCCGGTCAGCCGGGTCCGCGCCTCCTGGTAGAGCCGGCGGCCCCGGCGGGAGCGGGCGTTGACCACCAGCGCCGCCCGGCGCTCCCGTCGGATGGCGGCGTCCAGCTCCTGCTTCGACCGCATGGGCCAAGACCCTATCGCCAACCGTCCACCCGGCCCCCGGCGGCGGTAAGCCGGCTCTGCGGGTGCTCCGGGGTCACGCGGGACGCGCGGTGAGCAGGTAGTCGTCGGTCTCGGGGCTCCACCGCAGCTCGACCGCGCCGCTGGTGGCGGCCGCCTTGCAGAACTGGAGGAAGCTGCGGTAGCCGAGCTTCTTCTCGCTGAAGTCGGGGCGCGCCCGGCGGAGCTGGTTCTTCAGCCCGGAGAGCGCCACCGAGCCGTCCGCGCCGGCCAGGTCGAGGAGCACGGTACGGAGCAGGCCGAACGCCACCTCCCGGTCGCCGTGTTCGGGCAGCGACACCCCCGGGTCGCCCTTGGCCGGGCCCTCGGTCAGCTCGACGACGTTGTGTTCGGCCAGGTGCCGGAGCAGCTCGCCGAAGGCCCGGAACCCGTAGTCGGACTCGCTGAAGGTCGGGTCCTTGCGCAGCAGGGTGCGCTTGAGCGTCGAGGCGGTCACCTCCCCGCTGGAGCTGCCCTGCAATCCTGCCACGGTCTGCGCGACCAGCTCGGCGAGGGTGTCGACGTCGCGTACCGGCTCCTCAATGCCCTGTGCCGGCTCCGGTCCCGGCTCCGTCTGCTGGTCCGGACCGCCCTGCGGCGCCTCCGGGCCGGTGGGCCGGGCAGGTCGGCCGCGCCGGGGGCGGGCCGAGGGGATGTCCACACCCTCCAGCCGGTCGTAGTAGAGGAACTCGTCGCAGGCGGGCGGCAGCAGTGCCGAGGTGGACTTCTCCACCCCGACGCCGATCACCCGCTTGTTGAGTTCGCGGAGCTTGTGCACCAGCGGGGTGAAGTCGCTGTCGCCGGTGCAGATCACGAAGGTGGACAGGTAGTCGCGTTCGAAGGCGAGCTCCACGGCGTCGACCGCCATCTTGATGTCGGCGGCGTTCTTGCGGCTCGCACCCATCCGTTGCGGGATCTCGATCAACTCCACGTGTGACCGGGTGAGCATCCGGCGGTCCTCGTCAAAGTACGACCAGTCGGCGTACGCCCGGCGGACCACCACCCGGCCGCGCTCGGCCAGCGCGTCGGCGATCGGGCGGAAGTCGAAGGCCAGGCCGCCGAGATGGTCGCGCGCACCGAGCGCGAGGTTCTCGTAGTCGAGGAAGAGGGCGATCCGGTCTTCTTGATCCACGTTGCCCAGCCTACGCCCGGCGGGCCGCTCCGGGCCGTTCTTCCCCGGCGTGGTGGGCGGACGGTGATGGCCCGGAAGCAGGCCGGACCAGACCGCCGGTACAACGGCCGGGTCGGAAGAAGATCGCCCGGCGGCGGAGAGCGGCGCGAGGAGTACCCAGGTCGATAGTGGACGAATCAAGCGCGGTACGGGACGGACCGGGGGACCGCCCGGCGTGTCCGACCTCGTCCGGGTTGTTGCCTGAAATCACGCTCGGTACGCTCCCCCACGACAGTTGTCGATGATCACGGGGGAGGAACTGTGCCGGAGCATGTCAGCCGCCGCGCGGCGATCGGGATGGGAGCGGCGGCGGCCGCGCTGGCCGCGACCGGTGGGCCGGCGGCCGCCGCACCGGCTACCACGGTGGCGGTCGGTCGGGCACCCGTCGGCCCGCCGCGGGTGCCCCGCACCCCGCAGGCGGTGATCCAGCGTGCGTACGCCACCCAGAAGGCCCGGGCCGGCGGGGTGTGGCACTCGCACATCGCGATGGTCAACGCCGCCGGCACCCTGGAGACCGTCGTGGCGGACGACGCCGACCGGGTGACCCACGGCTACAGCGTGCAGAAGCTCGCGGTGGCGGTGGCGGTGATGGACAAGATCGACCGTGGCCAGCTCCGGCTCGACCAGAAGCTCGACCTCACCGCCGACATCATCCTCGGCGGCACCGGCATCTACTTCCTGCACACCGTCTGGGGCGACGACATCACGGTCGCCAACTTCCTCACCGCGATGCTGCTGGTCTCGGACAACACGGCGGTCCGGATGTGCGGCCGGGTGGTGCCGGCGCTGGAGATCAACGAGATCCTCGCCAGCTTGGGCTTCACGCACACCCGGGTCGAGCCGGTCGCCAACCCGAACCGGTTCTTCCTCGGCGTCACCACGCCCCGGGAGACCCACGACCTGCTGTGGCGACTGGCCAACAAGACCATCGTGACGCCGAGGTCGGCCGACTTCCTGCTCGGCATCCTGCGGTGGATCAACGGATACCACGACGGGGTCCGCCGCAACATGTCGTCGGCCGAGCGCAGCCGGGTCGCCACCAAGTACGGCGCGGACTTCGACGACCTGGGCGCGGCCCGGCACGAGGCCGGGATCATGTTCGACGCGGCGGGCGCCCCGACGCTGACGTACGCGATGTTCGCCGACTCCCTCGCCGACCTGGACAACTACGGGGCGACGCACCCGGCGGTGCAGGCGCACGCGGCGCTCGGCCGGGTCATGTTCGACACGATCGCGACGACCACCAACCGGACGGCGAAGGCCCGGCACTCGGTCGACCCGTTCCGTCCGGTCAGCGGCGGCTGACCGGCGCCGACGCCCCGGCCGCCCGACGCCCCGGCCGCCCGACGCCCCGGCCGCCCGACGCCCCGGCCGCCCGACGGCCGGGGCGATCCGGAGCATCGGGTCGCCCCGGCACCGGGTCGCCGGGCGGGCGGAGCGTCGCCACCATCTCGCTCAGATCGTCACCACCACCTTGCCCGGGCTGTGTCCCTCCTCCTGATAGCGCACGGCTGCCCGGATCTCCGCGAACGGATAGCGGCGGTCGACGACCGGGGTGACCTTGCCGTCCTCGATGAGGTCGGCCAGCAGCCGCAGGCACTGCTTCTTGTCCGGGCAGCGGACCGCGTCGGCGATGGCGATCCGCTGGGACACCAGCGGGCCCACGGCGAGCGCCGCGAAGACCCGGCCGGCGGGCTGTAGCCAGCGACCGGCCGGGCCACCGACGAGGACGAGGGTGCCGTTGCGGGTCAGCACCCGCCGGTACGCCGGCACGGTACGGCTGCCCGCGTTGTCCAGCAGCAGGTCGTAGCGGCCCCCGCGCCGGGTGAAGTCCTCGGCGGTGTAGTCGACGACCTCGTCCGCGCCGAGCGACCGGACGAGGTCGACGTTCCGGCTGCTGCACACGCCGGTGACGATGGCGCCGAACGCCCGGGCGAGCTGTACGGCGAAGGTGCCCACCCCGCCGGAGGCGCCGTTGACGAGTACCTGCTGACCGGGCTGGAGCCGGCCCGCGTCGCGCAGCCCCACCAGGGCGGTGACGCCGGCCATCGGTACCGCCGCCGCCTGCTCGTACGACAGGTTCGCCGGTTTGGCCGCCAGCAGGTCCTCCCGGACACAGACGTACTCGCCGAAGCCGCCCTCCGGCAGCAGGGCGTAGACGTCGTCGCCGGGGCGGAACTCCGTCACGTTCCGGCCGACGGACTCGACCTGACCGGCCATGTCACAGCCGGGAATGCCGATGCTCGGGCCGCGCAGCCCGGGGCCGTCGGGCATCAGGCGGGCGACCAGAGGCTCGCCGCGGATGTGGTGCCAGTCGTACGGGTTGACGGAGGTGGCCCGGACCCTGACCAGCACCTCGTCGTCGCCGGGAGCGGGCCGCTGTACGTCGGTGAGTTCCAGGGCATCGGGTGGGCCGTACGAACGCAGGACTGCCGCCTTCATCGTCGTCTCCTTGTCCGGGTGCGGTTGCGGGCAAACGGGCGGGTGTCCCCGAGTGGACGCGGTAGCCGCCCTTACGCCGTAAGTCGTACAACGTAAGGTACTCGTACGGCGTAAGGTTGTCGAGGGTTCGCACCCGAACAGGGACCAATGGTGGATGGGACGGTGTCGGGACCGCCCAAGCCGGACGGCGGAGCGGTCAGCCCCGCTCGCGGATCCGGTCCAGGCCGTCCAGAATCAGGTCGAGCCCGAACTCGAACTCGCTCTGGTCGTCACACCAGCCCAGCGTCGAGTCGGGATCGTCGTGGGCGATCTCGGCCAGCATCCCGACCAGGTGGGGGAACTGCCCGGCCATCTCCGCCATCGCGGCAGCCGGATCGGTGGCACCGGCGCCGCTGTTCGGATCGAACAACTCCTGGGTGAAACCCAACGCCCGGCTGCCCAGCGCGTGCAGCGCGTGGTGCGCCAGGTCGTAGGAGAAGCCGCCGGCGCGCATCAGGCCGAGCAGGGCGTCGTAGTAGCGCAGCACCGCCGGGCTGGTGTTGGTGCGGGTCTCGAAGACCCCGGGAGCCCAGCGGTGCCGGAGCAGGACCTCGCGGGCGGAGAGGATCCGCTGGCGTACCGCCTTCTTCCAGTCCGCGCCGCCGGCCGGTACGTCGATCCGGTCGACGACCTCGTTGATTTCCGTCGCGATCACGTCCACGACGCCGTCGAGCACGTCCTCCTTGTTGGCGACGTGGTAGTAGAGCGACATCGCCTCGGCCCCGAGGTGCTCCGCGAGACGACGCATCGTCAGCGACTCGATGCCGCCGGAGTCGGCGACGCTGACCGCGGCCCGCAGCACCCGGTCGCGGCTCAACGGGATCCGGGGCTCGGCTCCGGGCTCGGCTTGGCTGGCCACCTACCTCAACTTTCCTCCGGGACGACATCGTACAAGGCGTGTCGGGGCCCGGACCGCAGGTGGCAGGTGGCCTGGCGGACGCGCCGGCGGTCGGCGGCCGCCGACCGCCGGGTTCAGTGGATCCGGCGGCCGCGCGCGTCCGGTACTCCGGACTTGCGGAGGAAGTAGGTGTTGACCTTGTCGCGCCACTCCTCGGCAGAGCGCAACTGCTCCGCGAGGCGGTCGGTCACCCGGGCGTGCAACGCCGGATCCAGCAGACCCGCCGGGCCGATCCGCTCCCACCGGCGCACCATCTCCGCCACCTGCTCGACCCCGGCGAAATGGGTGTCGTAGATGTGCTGGATCACCGTCGACCCGGAGTGCAGTACGTGCTGGTACGGCACGTGGTGGAAGAAGAGCAGCAGCTCGTCCGGGCAGGTTTCCAGCGACTCGTACCGGTCCGCCCAGGGCTGCGGGTACTGGCCGGTGAACCCGGTTCCGGTGGCCCGAGTACGGTCCACTCCGACGCCGTCCCGGTCGGCGAAGTGGTAGGTGCCCCACCGCGAGTACTCGTAGCCGTCCACGTCGGGGCCGTAGTGGTGCCCCGGCGAGACCATGAAGCCGACCCCGAGCGGTGCGGTGTACCGCTCGTAGCTGCGCCACGAGTCGTCCAGCAGCGCGTGCAGCGTCCCGCGCAGCAGGTCGGGATCGGCGGTCGCCGACGGCGTGAAGGTGAGCTCGATCCACTCGTCGAGTACGGCCAGCGGGTCGAGGTCGGGCGCCCAGGCCAACCGGCCGACGGCGTACAGGTTGGCCTGGGCCAGCGGGTGTCCGGTCCAGTAGTGGTCGTCGCCGACGTTGGAGACGACCACCAGACCGCCGCCCCCGGAAGCGGCAACGCCGCCGTCGTCTCCCGCCGTGCCGGCGGCCACCGAGGCGACCGTCGGTCGGCCCGGACCCCAGGGCGCGAACCGGAGTACCTCGCTCCAGCACGGACCCAGATAGCAGACGTGTCGCTGCTGTCCGGTGTACTCCTGGGTTGCCTGCACCTCCACCGCCAGCCGGGTGCCGGGCATGGCCGCGAGCACCGGGGAGACCGGCTCGCGGGTCTGGAAGTCCATCGGACCGTGCTTCACCTGCACGACCACGTTGTCCCGGAACTGACCGTCCAGCGGCGTGAAGTGGTCGTACGCCGCCCGGGCCCGGTCGGTGGACCGGTCGCGCCAGTCCTGTCGGTGGTTGTAGACGAAGGCACGCCAGTGCACCACCCCGCCGTACGGGGCCAGCGCGTCGGCGAGCATGTTCGCGCCGTCGGCCTGGGTGCGCCCGTACCGGTACGGGCCCGGCTGCCCCTCGGAGTCGGCCTTCACCATGAAGCCGCCGAAGTCCGGGACGGTCTCGTAGAGCCGCCCGGCGGCCCTGGCCCACCAGGCCCGCACGTCGCCGTCGAGCGGGTCGGCGGTGGGTAGCTCACCGAGGGTGACCGGCGCGGCGAAGTTGACCGACAGGTGCACCCGGATCCCGTACGGGCGGACCAGGTCCGCGATCGCGGCGACGTCGTCGAGCCGGTCGGTCAGCAGCCGGGTCGCCGTGCCGTACACGTTGACGTTGTTGACCGTCATCGCGTTCATGCCGCAGGCGGCCAGCAGCCGCGCGTAGCCGCGTACCCGGTCGGGGTCGCGGCGCGGCGCACCGTCGCGCCAGAAGATCGACCCGCCCGCGTAGCCGCGCTCGACCTGCCCCATCACCGGATGCACGTCGACGTTGTCCCAGTGGCTGACCAGCCGTAGCCGCATCGCCGGCCGGTGCCGCTCGACCGGCCGGTCGGCGCCGAACGCCGCCGGACCGAGCCGGACGACGTGGAACAGGCCGTAGAGCAGCCCGGCCGGCTGGTCGGCCAGCACCGCCGTGACGCCGTCCCGGCGGACCAGCGCGAAGCCCTCCGGGCCGAGCCCGCCGCGATCCGGTCCCAGTTCCCGCCCGACCTCGGCGGCGAGCGCCGCACCGCCCGGGAGCGGCCCGGTCGTGCCGAGCGCGAAGACCAGGTCGTATGCCTCGGCGCCAGCTCCGGCCCGGCCCGGTGGGGCGGCCCGGTCCAGCTCTGCCGCCCCGTCCGGTTCTGCCGGGTGGCCGGGGTGGTGGTCGACCGTGCCGCCGTAGCGGCCGCAGGCCCGGGTGGCCTCGTCCCGTACGGTCTCCACCAGCGTGCCGGCGCCGTAGACCAGCGTCCGGCGTGCGCCGATTTCCCGGAACGCCTCCGGCGGCAACCACGCCGGATGCGGGGACGCCGGCTCGGCGCCGGTCTGGATGGTGCCCGACCCCCCGGCGGTGGTCATCGCGCCCCCTCCCGGTCTTCGTCGGGACCCGTCGTCGGTCGGGTCGGGGCCGCCTCCTCGCGCAGCACCAGCACGCCCGACGGGTCGAGCCGGATCGGCTGGCCCGGTTCGACCCGGCCCCCGCCGAGCAGGTCGGTACCGGCGGTGTGCGCCGCCGTCTCGACCGGTTCGGCACCGTGGTTGAGCAGGAACCGCAGCCGCGTCCCGTCCGGGCCGACCCGCACCGTCGACTCCAGGCCGGGCACGTCCGCGTACGGCCCGACCAGGTCGTGCCGCTCCAGTACCCGGCGGACCACCCAGTGCACTCCCGGCTGGTCGAGGCCGGCGGCGACGTACCAGCCGTGACCGGCGCCGTAGCTGTTCCGGGTGACCGCCGGAGTACCGGCGTAGAAGTCCGCCTGGTACGTGCCGAGCACCTCGGCACCCTGCGGTATCACCAGTTCGAAGAGGAGCCGCGACTCGACCTCGACCTCGACGTCCGGGCCGGCACCGTGCAGGCGTACCGGATTGACCACCTCGGGCGGACGGGCGTCCCACTCGTCGATCCGGATGCCCATCAGCGGCCCGAGCGGACCCGGCACGTCCATCAGGAAGGCGTTGTCGTCCTCGTCGACCCGGCCGGACAGGAAGGTGGTCAGCACCGAACCGCCGCGCTCGGCCACCGCCGCCAGCCGCTGCGCCAGGTCACCCTTGAGCATGTGCAGCGCCGGCGCGACCACCACCTGGTAGCCGGCGAGGTCCGCGGTCACCGGTACGACGTCGACGTCGACCCCGGCCTCCCAGAGCGCCCGGTAGTACGCGTGCACGATCTGCTGGTAGCGCAGCAGCCGGGACGGGCCGTCGGAGATCTCCAACGCCCACCAGCTGTCCCAGTCGAAGAGCAGGGCGACCCGGGCCGGGGTCCGGCCGCCCAGCGTCGCCGGGCCGAGCCGGTCCAGCTCGGCGCCGAGTTCGGCCACCTCCTGGAAGACCCGGGTGTCCTGCCGCCCGGCGTGCCCGATCACCGCGCCGTGGTATTTCTCGCAGGCGCCCCTACAGGCGCGCATCTGGAAGAAGAGCACGGCGTCGGCGCCGTGCGCCACCGCCTGCCAGCTCCACAGCCGCATCACCCCGGGCCGCTTCAGCGGGTTGACGTCCCGGGACGCGGTGTAGCTCGGGGTCTGCTCCATCAGCCAGAACGGCTGGCCGTCCTTGAGCCCGCGCATCAGGTCGTGGGCCAGCGCCATCCAGGCCGGGGAGTTGTCGTCCGGCGGGTAGTTGTCCCAGGAGGCGAAGTCGAGGTGCGGGGCCCAGCGGTGGTAGTCGATCGGCCGGTACATCCCCATGAAGTTCGTGGTTACCGGGACGTCCGGACTCGACTCCCGGATGGCCGCCTTCTCGTCCGAGAAGTTGGCCAGCATCGCGTCCGACATGAAGCGCAGATAGTCGAGGGTGATGCCCTGGAAGGCGGTGTGGTTCGGCCCGCGCCAGTGCTCGGTCAGCGCCGACGGCGGCTCGATCTCGGCCCAGTCCGTGAAGGTGTGCGACCAGAAGGTGGTGTACCAGGCCGCGTTGAGCGCGTCGAGGCTGCCGTACCGGTCGCGCAGCCAGTCGCGGAAGCCGGCGGCACAGAGGTCGCAGTAGCAGGCGCCGCCGTACTCGTTGCCGACGTGCCAGGCGACGACCGCCGGGTTGCCGCCGTACCGGCGGGCGATCCGCCGGGCCAGTTCGGTGGAGAGTCGACGGAAGACGGGAGAGCTGGGGCAGGAGTTGTGCCGCTGGCCGTACCGGTGCTTGCGGCCCTCGAAGTCCGTCCGGGTCACCTCCGGGTGGGCCCGGGCCAGCCAGGCCGGGTGCGCGCCGGTGCCGGTGGCCAGACAGATCTGCCGGCGCTGCGCAGTGGCCTGCTCGACGATCCGGTCCAGCAGGCTGAAGTCGTAGACGTCCGGCCCGGGTTGGGTCAGCGCCCAGTCGAAGACGCCGAGCGTGACGGTGTCGATCCGGGCGGCGTCGAAGAGCCGGTAGTCCTCCTTCCAGACGTCCTCGGGCCACTGCTCGGGGTTGTAGTCCCCGCCGAATGCGACCTTCGGAATGGCAGGCAGCCTCATGCCGGCACTCCGCTGCGCTCCGTGCCGTCCTGAGGCTCATCGGCGCTGGGTTTGATGGTTCGCTCGCTGCGCTCGCTCACGCGGTGAACTCCTCTTCGACCTTGCTGACCAGTGGGCGGCAGTTGCGGAGCAGGGCCAGCGTCAGCACCGAACCGAGCAGCCCGAGCACCGCCTCGGAGGAGACCCAGACGACGCCGGCCGCCACCACCAGCAGGCAGGCGTTGCCGAGGGTGACCCCGGGGGTGTGCCCGAGGAAGTGCATCGCCAGCCGGGCGACGTCCCGGATCCGGAAGCTGAACAGCGACGTGATCACCAGGGCGTTGATCCCCCACAGGGTGACACCGAGCGCCACCAGCAGCAGCGGCACCCGCCACCAGCCGGGTACGCGGGCGGCGCCGAAGTAGCTGAGGTTCAGCGCGACGATGGTCAGCCAGGCCAGCCAGGGCGGCCAGATCGCCAGTACGCCCCGGGCGTTGGCCCGGTAGCCGCGCCAGAACAGGGCCGCCGGGTTCAGGTCGGTCAGGTCCGGGCGGTGGTGGCGCAGCGCGTACAGCGCGGCGGAGAGGGCCGGCCCGAGCGGCAGTGCGCAGAGCGCGACCAGCGGAAGGTTGCTGGCGTGCCGGTCCAGCAGGAAGAGCGGGACCAGGCCGGGCAGCGTGGTCAGCACCAGCAGCAGCTCCACCACCAGCAGGCTGTAGAGCAGCGCCATGGCCCGGGACAGCGGTCCGGTCCCGAACCGGCTGCCGGCCTGCCTCGTGTCGTTCATTCCGGCTCCTCTCGGGGCGTTCGGTCCCCCGGTGCCAGGCCGAGGAGCCGGTCCTCGTCCCACCACGGCGGGGTCTCGTCGACCACCGCCGTGATCTCTACCAGGGTCACCTCGTGCCGGGCCAGGGTCAGGTCGAGGTCGACCCGGCCGGCCACGATCGGCAGGCTCCGGTGGGTGCGGGCCGGCTCGGCCGCCTCCCGCAGCGCGTCGAGCTGACCGGGGCGCGGCGAGCGCGGCCGACCCATCTCCGACCAGGCCGTCCAGGCGTTGCCCAGCTCCTCGTTGACCGTCGAGCGGAGCAGGAAGGCGGAGGTGGCGCCCGGCGGTCCGACCGGGACGGAGAGCGCCACCCGATGCCGGTCGACCGGTGCCGCCCCGGTGACGTCCACCGGGGCCCAGGCGAGCACCGCGACCCGCCCGGCGGATTCCCGGGTCACCAGGTGGTCGGTGCCGCGCGCCAGCACCTGGTCACCGAGCCGGGCCAGGAAGGCGTACAGGTGGTACGTGGGTTTCTTGATCTGGCGGTGGGTGAGCAGGCCGAAACCGCCGTGGAAGAGCGAGGTCGGGATGCCGACCTCCTCGAACATGTCGCTGAAGGTCCAGTACGAGAAGGAGTCGACCAGCTCACCGCCGCCCGCCAGCACCGGGGCCAGGTACGCGGCGTGGAACGCCGTGTCGTGGATCGGGTTGTCCGGCCGGTACGACGAGTTGAACTCGGTGATGTGCACCGGCAGCCCGGCCAGGGCGGTGTCCCGGAGCAGCTCCCTCGGCGTGCCGAACTGCTCCAGCAGCCGGGATGCCGGAGCCAGCGTCTGGTGTACCCCGAACGGCACGTGCTGGGCCGGCCCGGAGGTGTACGCGTGCTTGCTGACGAAGTCGACCGGTACCGAGCGGGCCGCGACGAACTCGGCGAAGCGCGGCAGCCACTCGTCGGCGCCGGGGGAGACGGCCGGCCCGCCCACCTGGAGGTCGGCGTCCACCTCCTTGACGGCGTGCGCGGCCACCTCGTAGAGCCGGTGGTACGCCTTCTCGTCGGCGCCCTGCCAGAACTGCTCCAGGTTCGGCTCGTTCCACACCTCGATCGGCCAGCGGCGTACCTCGGCGAGGCCGTACCGGTCGACCAGGTGCCCGACGGTGGCCTTGACCAGGTCGGTCCACTCCGACTCCGAGTGGGGCGGGGTGACGTTGCCCTGCCACCAGAAGACGGTCTGGTCGCTGGAGGCGAGCGCGGTCGGCATGAAGCCCAGCTCGACGAAGGGCCGGATGCCGAGTTCGAGATAGGCGTCGACCACCTGGTCGACGTAGCTGAAGCTGTGCCGGATCCGGCGCGAGCCCTGGTGCTGGTAGGGCCGGTAGACGCCGACACCGTCGCTGAGCAGCCCGTGTCCGCGGATGTGCCGGAAGCCGATCTCCCGCTGCACCAGCGCGAGGGAGTCCTGGTAGTCACGCCGCAGCGCCAGGTCGAAGCGGCCCGTGCCGACGCAGGCCCGCCAGGCGTCGGTCAGCCGCCCGCTCGGCTGCTCCGGTACGCGGATGTGCATCGTGGTCCTCTGTTCCGTGTCGCGCGGACCGGGCCGCACCGGTGGTGCGGGCGGGCCGCTGCGCCGACAACCGGTCCGGGGGGGGGCCCCGCCGGGCCCCCCCCCCCCGGCACGGCCGCCGGGTTAGTTGGTGTAACCCGCGGACGCCCCCTTTGCCC
>NZ_JAWQRR010000013.1:0-178040 GCF_033446045.1 Plantactinospora sp. KLBMP9567
GGGGGGGGGGGGGGGCCGGGGCGCCCCCACCGGGGCGGGGGGGGCCCGGGGGGGCCCCCCCCGGACCGGGAAGGTCAGCCGTGTTCCTTCTGGTACCGCTCGTACGCCTCGTTGACCTTGTCCATGTAGGCGTCCATGTTCTTGCCCTTCAGCTCGGCAAGGTAGGCGTCCCACTGGGCGAGGTCCCGCTGACCGAGGATGAACTGCAGGGTCGCCTGGTAGACGAAGTCCCGCAGCGGCGTCTGCCACAGCGACACCTGCTCGCGCTCCTCGTCGGTGAACGGGAACGGCGGCATCACCGTCCGTGGCGTACGGGCGTTCATTACCTTCTGGAACTCCTGCTCCTCCGGGGAGAAGAAGGACTGCACCAGCTCCGGCTTGCCGCCGTAGGCGAAGACGCCGTTGTAGAACCCGAAGTCCTTCTGCAGGTGCTTGGGAGCCTCGGGGTTCAGCCCGATGACGTTGACGTCGGGGGCCAGGGTGGGCTTGCCGGAGGCGTCCTTGACGAAGGTGGTGCCCTCGACGCCCCAGCGGGCGAACGTCTGCCCGTCGTCGGAGTAGAACAGCCAGTCGATGAACTGCATCATGGCGACGAAGTTCTTGCTGTCCCGGGCCTTCTTGGAGATCATGATGCCGTTCTCCAGCCGGGGGGCCGGGTTGATCTCGCCGGCCGGGCCGATCGGCAGCGGGATCTTGGTCAGTTTCGCGTTCGGCAGGGTCTTCGCCAGGTCCGGGCGGTAGTCGTTGACCAGCGTCTGCGCGTTGCTGCTGATCACGAACGACTTGCCGTTGGCCAGCTTCTGCCGGGCGTTGTCGTCGGTCTGGGTGAAGCTCTCCGGGTCGAGCAGCCCTTCCTTCACCAGCTTGTTGAGGTAGGTCAACATGTCCTTGTACTTGTCGCTCGCGGCCGTGTAGAAGAGCTTCTTGGCGCTCGGGTCCCAGCTCACGTGCTGGAAGTTCCAGCCGGCGCCCTCCAGGCCGTACGAGGCCGCGAGGATGTTCAGCAGGTTGCCGGCCGGGTTGGGCTGGCTGAACCGGTCGGAGAACGGGAAGGTGTTCGGGTACGCCGCCTTCATCGCCTTGAGTACGGTGTAGAGCTCGTCCCAGGTCTTCGGGATCTCCAGGTTCAGTTCCTCGAGGATGTCGGTCCGCATCGCGAGCGAGTAGTCCCACCACGGCTTCTCGTGCACCCCGGGCAGCAGATAGAACTTGCCGTCCGCCTGGCGCCGCTGGTTGATCTCAGGAGTTAGGTTCCACTTCTCGATCTTGTCCTTGAAGTTCGGCATCAGGTCGAGGTAGTCGCTGACCGGCAGGATGGCACCGGAGGAGACGAAGGTTTCCTCCTGGGGCGGGTACGTCTTCGGGATGATCATCGGTGCGTCGCCGGCACCGATCAGCAGGCTGCGCTTCTGCTCGTAGTCGCTCAGCGGTACGGCGACCGGCTCCAGCGTGACGTTGGTCCGCTTGTTCAGCTCCGTCCAGAACAGCCAGTCGTTCTTGAGCGGATAGTTCGGGTGGTTGTTGTAGAGGATGGAGAAGGAGACCGGCTCGGTCGCCTTGAACTGCTGGTTGACGCCGAGTTCGGCCATTGCGCCGGTGCGGTTCTCCGAGAGGTCCTCGGACTCCGCATCGTCGCCACTGCCGCAGGCGACGAGCGAGAGGGTGAGCGCGCCGGCAGCGACCACCGCTGCTCGGCGCCGGGCTCGTTGGAACATCAGGCTTCCTTTCGCTGGTGGTTCGTGGGTTCGACGGCTCACCTCCGCCTGCCGGGCTATCCCTTCACCGCGCCGAGCATCACGCCCGACACGAAATACCGCTGCACGAAGGGGTAGACCAGCAGGATGGGCAGGGTGGTGAGCACGATGGTCACGGCCTTGAGCGTCGCCTCGGCCTGTACCTCGTTCGCCTCGTTGATGGCGCCGACGTTCTCCGCGCCGACGGCCCCGGCGATCAGGTTGCGCAGATAGACGGTGACCGGCAGCAGATCCTGCCGATCCATGTAGAGGAAGGCGGAGAACCACGAGTTCCAGAAGGAGACGGCGTAGAAGAGGATCATCGTGGCGATCACCGCTTTCGACAGCGGCAGCACGATCCGCAGCAGGATCCCGTACGTGTTCAGGCCGTCGACGGCGGCAGCCTCCTCCAGCTCCACCGGCAGGCTCTCGAAGAACGCCTTCATGACCAGCAGGTTGAAGACGCTGATCGCGTTCGGCAGCACGATCGCCCAGATGGTGTTCGTCATGCCCAGGCTGCTGATCAGGACGTAGTTGGGGATCAACCCGCCGTTGAAGAACATGGTGAAGACCGCGATGCCGATCAGCACGGTGCGGCCCTTGAGGTGGTGCTTGGAGAGCACGTAGGCGAAGCAGGTGGTCAGGACCATCGCGATGGCCGTGGCCACGACGGTGTAGACCACGGTGTTCCGGTAGTTGGTCCAGAACAGCGAGTCCGACATCACCAGTTTGTAGGTGTCGATGTTGAAGCCGCGCGGCACCACGCTGACCTGGCCGGCGATGATGTACGCCTCGTCGCTGAGCGACCGGGCCAAGATGTTGAGGAATGGGTACAGCGTCACCACCACGACGCCGGTCAGCACGATGGCGTTGATCACCTGGAACACCCGGTAGCCCCGGGTGGTCTGGATGCCCCGCCGTCGCCGGGGCCGGCCGAGCCGCTCGGCGGCCCGCTCCGGGTCGGCGGCCTCGGGCCGTACGGTGCTGGAATCCACGGTCACCACAGGCTCGTCCCCACTGTGCGACGGGAGATCGCGTTCGCGGACAGGATCAGGGTCAGCCCGATCAGGGCCTCGAAGAGTCCGATCGCGGCGGCGTAGCTGAAGTTGCTGGACTGGAACGCCATCCGGAACAGGTACGTGGAGATCACGTCCGCTGTCGGGTACGTCAACGGGTTGTAGAGCAGCAGGATCTTCTCGAAGCCGACCGCCATGAACGTACCGATGTTGAGGATCAGCAGCGTGACCATCGTGGGCCGGATGCCGGGCAGGGTGACGTGCCAGGTCTGCCGCCACCGGTTGGCGCCGTCGATCCGGGCCGCCTCGTAGAGGTTGTCGTCGACCGTGGTCAGGGCGGCGAGGTAGAGGATCGTGCCCCAGCCGACCGTCTGCCACACCTCCGAGGAGACGTAGATGGTGCGGAACCACTCGGGCCGTTGCAGGAACGGGACGGCGTCTCCGCCGGTGGCCTGCACGAGCTGGTTCACCGTGCCGTCGGTGGAGAGTAGCTGCATCACCATCGCGGCCACGATCACGATCGACAGGAAGTGCGGCAGGTAGGAGACCGACTGGACGAACCGCTTGAGCTTGCGGGTCCGGACCTCGTTGAGCAGCAGCGCCAGGACGACCGGTAGCGGGAAGCAGACCACCAGGGTCAGCGTGCCCAGGATCAGGGTGTTGGTGAAGACTTCCCAGAACGTCGGGTCGGACAGGAACATCTTCACGTAGCGCAGGCCGACCCAGTACTCGCCGAAGACGTTGCCGCCGGGCTGGAAGCGCCGGAACGCGATGATGTTGCCGAGCATCGGCAGGTACCGGAATATCAGGAAGAACAGCAGCGGCAGGATCGCCAGCGAATAGAGCTGCCAGTCCCGGCGGATCGCCTGCCGCCACGTCCGGCGGTGTTTTCGGGACCGGCGGCCGGTGGCGCCGGGGTCCGGCCGGTCGGGCTCGACGGTCACGGGCGGCGGGCCCGCGGTCGTGGGTGCACTCATCGGCGTACCTCCGCGGCGGTGGGCGGGAGCGTGGGGACCGGCTCGACCCGGGCCGGCGACAGCAGCTGCCGCCGGTGGCCGACCTCGCGTTCGGCGCCGGTGAGGTGGAGCCGGATCGTCGCCGTCTGGTCACCGCTGGAGCGGCCGAACCGCAGCTCCACGTCGCCCGGCTCGACGATCCGCCGGCCGTGCAGCCCGGTGAACGAGGCGACGTCGGCCGGGACCGTGAACGTCGCGTACGCCGCCTGGCCGGCCGGAAGCGGGACCCGGGTGTAGCCGACCAGCCGGACCACAGGTCGGGTGGTCTGCGCGACGGGATCGTGCAGGTAGAGCTGCACCACCTCGGTGCCGGCCCGGGAACCGGTGTTGCGGACCGCGACCCGGACGGTCACCTCGCCGTCGACCGGCCAGCCGGTGACCAGGTCCGGATCCGCCTCCGGCCGCCCGTCCGGCCCGACGACCTCCGGGGTACCCCACTCGAACGTCGTGTAGCTCAGTCCGTGCCCGAACGGGAACGCCGGGGTCGGGTCGACCGACGACACCTCCGAGCGGTGGCCCAGCGGCGGGGCGAGATAGCTGGCGGGCAGCCCACCGGAGTCCCGGGGCACGCTCACCGGCAGCCGCCCGGACGGGTTCACCGCGCCGGTGAGCACCTCGGCGAGCGCCTGCCCGCCCCGCTGACCGGGGAAGAAGCCTGCCACGAGGGCGGCGGCCGGGTCGAACTCATCGCCGAGCGCGTACGGGCGGCCGGCCAGCAGCACCAGCACCACCGGGGTACCGGTGCCGAGCACCGCCGCCACCAGCTCGGCCTGTACGCCCGGCAGCCGCAGGTCGACGGCGTCACATCCCTCGCCGGAGGTCCCCCGACCGAACAGACCGGCCCGGTCACCGACGGCGAGTACGCAGACGTCGGACCCCCGCGCGGCGGCCACCGCCTCGGCGAAGCCGGACGTGTCGTCGCCGGTGATGCCGCAGCCCGGCGCGTACCGCAGTCCGGGGTGGAACTGGCGCAGGGCGTCGCGCAGCGACGGGATCTCCACCCCGAGCCCGTGCTCGGGATGCCGCACTCCGACGTGGGCGGGGAAGGTGTAGCAGCCGAGCATGCCGATCGGGTCGTCGGCGAGCGGGCCGACCAGCGCCACCCGTTGCTCCGGGGCCAGCGGCAGTACGCCGTCGCCGTTACGGAGCAGGACGACGGACTCCCGGGCCAGTCGCAGCGAGACGTCCCGGCTGACCTCGTCGTCCAGGCGCAGCCGCTCGACGTCCTCGGGCATCGGCCGCCAGTCCTCGTCGAGCAGGCCGAGTTCGGCCTTCTGCGCGAGTACCCGGCGCAGGGCCCGGTCGACCAGCGCCTCGTCGACCGCGCCGGTGCGGACCGCCTCGACCAGCGGGGCGCCGAAGGCGTCCACAGTGGGCAGTTCGACGTCGATCCCGGCCCGCAGCGCGAGCCGGGCGGCGTCGCCGGGCTCGGCGGCAACCCGGTGCAGGGTCTGGAGGAACCGGACCGCGAAGTAGTCGCCGACCACCGTGCCGGTGAAACCCCACTCGTCGCGGAGCAGCCTGGTCAGCAGGCTCTCGTCGGCGGCGACCGGTACGCCGTCGATCTCGGCGTAGGAGTTCATCACCGAGCGGGCGCCACCGAGGCGCAGCGCCATCTCGAACGGGGGCAGGATGACGTCGGCGAGTTCCCGGCGCCCCATCGGCACCGGGGCGAGGTTGCGGCCGCCCCGGGATGCCGAGTAGCCGGCGAAGTGCTTCAGGGTGGCGACCACGCCGCCCTGCTCCAAGCCCCGCACGTACGCCGCGCCGATCGTGCCGACCAGGTACGGGTCCTCGCCGATGGTCTCCTCGGTCCGGCCCCACCGGTAGTCGCGGGTCACGTCCAGCACCGGGGCCAGGCCCTGGTGCACCCCGGCGGCGCGCATGGAGCGGGCGATCCGGCCCGCCGCCTCCTCGACCAGCTCGGGATCGAAGGAGGCTCCCCAGCTCAGCGGCGCGGGATAGACGGTGGCCCGCCAGGCGGCGAAGCCGGTGAGGCACTCCTCGTGGACCTGGGCCGGAATGCCGAACCGGCTCGCCGCGACGATCTCGGCCTGTGAGGCCGCCAGTGAACGCGCGCCGGCGACCGGGTCGACCGGCGCGGTGCCGAACGGGCGGGTGAGCTGGCCGAGCCCGTGCCGGATGACGTCGTCCCACTGCGGCGCGTCGTCCATCATCTCGAACTGGTGCGGGGCGACCCCCTCGCCGGAGGCGTCGGCACCGACCCACACCCCGACCAGTTGGGCGACCTTCTCCGCCAGCGACATGAGGGGGATGAGAGCCTCGGCCCGCTCGGTGGCGGAGAGTTGCGGATCGTGCCATGGCGCGGCGATGTCCGTCGTGGCGCCCCGGGCCACGGGCAACTGGCTCTTCATGCCACCCCTTCGGGCCGACCGTGGCACCGTCCGGTCCGGACAGCGGGCTGGTCAGGCCGGCGAGTCTTCGAAACTTTCGGCAATATCCGCGTTACCTGTGCGGGGGAACCTATGCGTCGTGGCGAAGATGTGTCAAGGGTGTCTGAACTGCTGGATCCGTGACCACATCGCATATCGTGCGCAGAGCGGTCCGGACGGTCAGCCGGAGGTCACCGCAAGATCGAACCGTGGCAGGTCCGCCCGGTGTTAGGGTTTCGCACCGAAAGTTTCGGATAGTTGCGGGAGGCTGTCGATGACGAGGTCCCGGCGGATCGTCAGTACCGGTGCCGCGACGATCGCGACCATCGCCGACGAGGTCGGGGTCTCCCTGACGACCGTCTCCAAGGTCCTCAACGGCCGCTCTGACGTGGCGCCGGATACCCGGGCCCGGGTCGAGGCCAGCCTCGAACGGCACCGATACCGACGTCGCACGAAGCGCCAACCGACCGAGGTGGAGCAGATCGACCTGGTCTTCCACCAGCTCGACTCGGGCTGGGCGACGGAGATCATTCACGGGGTGCAGGCGGTGACCGGCGCCGCCAAGGTCGACGTGGTGCTCTCCCAGTTGGGCGGCGAGCACCGGCCCTCACAGCAGTGGCTGGAGGGGGTGTTGCTGCGGCGGCCGCTCGGCGTACTGCTGGTGCTCTGCCACCTGACCGAGCCGCAGCGGCAGCAGCTCCAACGCCGGTCGATTCCGCTGGTGGTGGTCGACACCGACAGCGCGACCTCGGCCTCGGTGCCGACCGTCGGCTCCAACAACTGGAACGGTGGACTGCTCGCCACCCGGCACCTGCTGGAGCTGGGCCACCGCCGGGTCGCCTGCATCTCCGGCCCCGAGGACGTGCTGTGCAGCCGGGCCCGGGCCGCCGGTTTCCGTTCCGCACACGACGAGGCCGGGATCCCGGTCGACCCCGAGCTGGTCCGGTACGGCATGTTCGCCGCGCACGCCGGCTACCAGCACGGGCTGGAGCTGCTGACCCGGCCCGACCGGCCAACGGCGATCTTCGCCGGTTCCGACATGCAGGCGCTGGGGGTGCTCCGGGCAGCCCGGCAGCTCGGCCTCGACGTGCCGGCGGACCTCTCGGTGATCGGCTACGACGACCTGCCGGTGGCGTCCTGGGTCGGCCCGGCCCTCACCACCGTCAACCAGCCGCTGCGGGACATGGCCGGCACCGCCACGCAGATGCTGCTCGACCTGGCCCGGGGGGTGGAACTGTCGACCACCCGGATCGACCTCGTCACCGAGCTGGTCGTACGGGAGAGCACCGCACCACCCCGGCGGACCGGCTGAGCGCCGGCTGCCCGCCACGCGCTACGGCGGGCCGGTGCTAGGTCGGCCACCTGGGGCTTGACCGGCCGTCGTCACCAGTCGGCGTCCTGGCACACCTTGTGCGTGGTGGGCGGCTCGATCTGCAGAGTGCAGTGGTCGATGCCGAAGCCGTCGTGCAGTCGGGCACGCGCGGCGGCGAGTACCGGGGCGACGTCGGCGCCGGCGGACAGGGCGAGGTGTGCGGAGGCGACGTCCATCCCGGAGGTCAGGGTCCAGACGTGCAGGTCGTGCACTCCGGCGACGCCGGGTACGCCGGTCAGGCTGGTCGCCACGGCGGCGACGTCGATGTGCGGCGGTGCGGCCTGCACCAGTACCCGTACCGCGACCCGGGCCAGTTGCCAGGTGCGGGGCAGGATGAACAGGCCGACGGCGACCGCGACGACCAGGTCGGCGTAGCGCCAGCCGGTGGTGGCGATGACAACGGCGGCGACGATCACCCCGACCGAGCCGAGCAGGTCGCCGAGTACCTCCAGGTAGGCGCCCCGGACGTTGAGACTCTCCTTGGCGCCGGCACGCAGCAGTAGGAACGCCACGACGTTGGCGGCGAGGCCGACGATGGCGACCACCAGCATCGGCCCGGCCAGCACCTCCGGCGGGTCGTCGAACCGGCGCACCGCCTCGACGATCACGAAGATTGCCACACCGGAGAGCAGTACCGCGTTGGCCAGCGCGGCGAGCACTTCGAGCCGGTAGAGCCCGAAGGTGCGCTGGGCGTGTCGGGCGGCCCGGCTGGCGGCGGTGATCGCGGCCAGGGCCAGACCGATGCCGAGCACGTCGGTGAACATGTGCCCGGCGTCGGAGAGCAGCGCCAGCGAACCGGTCCACCACGCCGCCACGGCCTCGAGCAGCAGGACGGTGCCGAGTACGGCTACTGCCGCCCAGAGCGGCCTGCGATGCCGCTCGCCGGCCCGCATCGCCTGGCCGCCGTGGTCGTGGCCCGCGCCCATCTGCCCAGCCTCCCGCCGTCGACGCCGATGGGGACAACATATGCGGACATTGCAATGTGTGCAACTTGAAACTGGATCCCGATCCCGATCAGCGGCAGCAGCTCCTCCGGAGGACGAGCGTCAGGCACTCTCCCGGAGGATCAGCTCGGACGGGTACGCGGTGGCCGGCGGCACCCAGGCCCGCTCGAGTACCGCCGCCGCGGCCGCCGTGGCGATCTGCTCGACCGGATGGCTCGCGGTGGTCAGGGCCGGCGCGCTCAAGGCGGCGAACGGCACGTCGTCGAAGCCGGCCACGGCGATGTCCCCCGGCACGTCGATCCCGCGCCGCCGCAACGCCGCCAGCGCACCCAGCGCCATCGCGTCGCTGTTCGCGAAGACCGCGTCGGTGTCCGGCCAGCGCTCCAGGATCCTCAGCATCGCGGCCTGTCCGCCGGTGGCGGTGAAGTCGCCCGGCACCAACCGGATGGGCAACCCCGCCGCCCGCGTCACCTCCCGGTAGGCGGTGACGGGCCGCCGGGTGCAGGGCATCCACCCCGGACCTGTGATCATCGCGATCCGGCGGCGCCCGGAGGCGAACAGGTGGCCGATGATGGTACGGGCCGCGCCGCCGTTGTCGACGTCGAACGACGGTACGGTCCGGGAGCCGATGCCGATCGACACCGTGCGACCCTGTAGCGCGGTCGGCACCGCCTCCAGAATCCGTTCGGTGGTGTTGACCATCAGCACCCCACGGACGCCACGGTCCTCCGCCAACTGCCGTAGTCGGGCCGGCGCGTGCAGCGGCAGCCACTCCAGGGACACCCCGACCTCCCGGCGCGCGCAGACCTCGGCCGCGGCTCGCACCACCCGGTCGACGTACGGGTCGTGCAGCACCGTCGGCACCGCGCCGGCCACCGCCACGACCAGTCGTACCCCGGCGCCGGTGGCCAGGGCTCGGGCCGCCGGGTCGGGCGCGTAGCCCAGTTGCGTGGCGGCCGCGACGACCCGGTCCCGGGCGGTCGCGGAGGCGGCGCCGTATCCGGCGATGACCCGGGAGGCGGTGGACCGGGAGACCCCGGCCACCCGGGCGACGTCCTCCAGGGTGGCCCGGCGCGGCGCCCGGCTAGCCACGCCGGCTCCCCGACGCGACCTGACACGGGCACGGTGGTGCGGGGAGGTAACGACCGGGCTGACGCATGGGGAAATGATGCACCCGTGCGGCACGTGTCGGCGAGCCGGTAACCGGCCGACAGGGGCAATCGGCGTGCCTCGGCGTTGTCGGGTTGCGCCGAGAGCGGTCTCAGGGGTGCGATCACTGGACCTTTGTCAACGTGGAAGCGCAGCGCGTGCGCCTCGACCTGCATCCGCCGGACAGGGCGGACGGTACGGGGAGTGGAAGAGGCTCACTCGGCGGCTCGCCCGACCAGGGGAGTCGAGGAAGCGGAGGTACCCCAGGTGAACACGTCCGCCGGCACGGTCCGGCCACCGGTCGTGCCGCGGCAGGTCCTTACCGCCCGGACCGGCGTCGCGGTGGTCTTCGGGCTCAACGGGCTGGCCGTCGCCTCGTGGTTCGCCCGCGTGCCCGCGGCCCGGGACGCGCTCGGACTCACCCCGGGACGGTTGGGCCTGCTGCTGCTGGCGCTCTCCGCGGGCGCACTGCTGGCGCTGCCGGCCGCCGGCATGCTGGCCCAGCGGCTGGGCACCGCCCGCACGGTCGGTGCCGCGACCGCGCTGGCCGCGTTCGGACTGGCGCTGGCCGGGGTCGCCGCCGGGAGCTGGCACTCGGTACCGGCCGTCGCGGTCGGGCTGTTCGCCATCGGGTACGGCGCCGGCACCTGCGACGTCGCCATGAACGTCGAGGCGGCGACCGTCGAGCGGCGGCTCGGCCGTACCGTGATGCCCCGGTTCCACGCCGCCTGGAGCCTCGGCACCGTGGCCGGGGCGGTCGCCGGGGCCGGCAGCGCCCGGCTCGGGGTACCGATCGGGCTGCACCTGGGGCTGGCCGCCGCGCTGATGCTCGCCGGTACGCTCCCCGCGGTCCGGTCGTTCCTGCCGGCCCGCGCCGCCCCGCCGCCCGACGCGCCGACCGGCCCGACCCGGGGCACCGGCGCGCTGTCCGCCTGGCGTGAGCCCCGTACCCTGCTGATCGGCCTGCTGCTCCTGGTGATGGCTTTCACCGAGGGGACCGCCAACGACTGGCTGGCGCTGGCCTTCGTGGACGGCCACCGGGTGAGCGACGCGGTCGGCGCGCTGGCCTTCGGGGTCTTCGTCGCCGCGATGACCATCGGCCGCACCGCCGGCACGATCGCGCTGGACCGCTGGGGCCGGGTACCCGTGCTGCTCAGCACCATCGCGCTGGCCGCGATCGGCGCCACGGCGGCGGTACTGGCGAGCCCGTGGCCGCTGGCGATGGCCGGGGTGCTGCTGTGGGGGCTCGGCACCTCGCTCGGCTTTCCGATGGGGATGAGCGCGGCGGCCGACCAGGAGGACCGGGCCGCCGCCCGGGTCAGTGTGGTGGCGGCGATCGGCTACACCGCCTTCCTGGCCGGGCCGCCCCTGGTCGGGCTGCTCGGCGACCGGGTCGGCAGCCTCCGGGCCCTGCTGGTCGTGCCGCTGCTCCTGCTGCCGGCACTGCTCCTGGTGCCGGCCGCCCGCCCGCCCGCCGACGCCCGGCCCGAACCTGCCGAGGATCGGGCCGAACCCGCCGACGCGCGGGACGGATCCGCCGGGGTCCGGGCCGAACCCGCCAACGGCCGGGCCGGAGCCGTCGGCGGCGGGGACGAATCCGTCGACCGGTCGGCGGCGGTCAGTCCCCCCGCAGGCCCCAGCGCCGGTGGAGCCGGCTGAGCGGGGCCGGCGCCCACCAGTTCGCCCGGCCGGCGAGTCGCATGACGGCCGGTACCAGCAGCCCACGGATGATGGTGGCGTCCACCAGGATCGCCAGGGCGAGGCCGATTCCCATCAGCTTCAGGAAGCTCATGCCGCTGACTCCGAAGGCCGCGAACGAGACGGCCAGCACTACGGCCGCGGCCGTGATCAGCCGGCCGGTCTTGGCCAGCCCGGCGGCGATCGCCTGGGCGTTGTCGCCGGTGCGGTCGTACTCCTCCTTGATCCGGGAGAGCAGGAAGACCTCGTAGTCCATCGACAGGCCGAAGGCGACGCAGAACATCAGGATGGGCATCGACACGTCGAGCTGGCCGGTGGCGGTGAAGCCGAGGACCCCGGAGAGATGCCCCTCCTGGAAGATCCACACCATCGCGCCGAAGGTCGCCGTCAGGGACAGCAGGTTCAGCAGGATCGCCTTGACCGGGACCAGGATGCTGCCGAAGACGGCGAAGAGCAGTATCGCGGTGGCCGTCGCGATGAGCGCCAGCGCCAGCGGCAGCCGGTCGCCGATGGCGGCCTTGGCGTCCACGAGTTCCGCCGCGTCACCTCCGACACCGAAGTCGAAGGGCGGGTCCAGCGCCCGGATCTCCTCGACGAGCCGCTCGCCCTCGGCCGAGCGCAGCACCACGGCGGGGACCACGCTCAGCCAGGCGCCGCCCGGCGCCGTGTGCGGCGTCACGTCGGCGACGCCGTCGACCGCGCCGACCTGGCCGGCGAAGGCCGTTACGAACCCGGCGTCCGCGCCGTCGGCGTCGACGCCGGGCAGGGCGATCCCGAACTCCTCGGTGCGGTTGCCGGCGAACCCGCGCTCGATCGCCTCGACGACCTGCCGGGCCTCGTTGGACGGCGGCAGCGCCTGGTGCGACGGCAGCCCCGGGTCGACGCCGAGGAACGGGATGCCGAGCGCCAGCAGGAAGACGACGACTCCGGTCGCGACCGGTACCGGCCGGCGCATCACCGCACCGGAGAGCCGGTACCAGAAGCCCGGCCCGGCCGGCCGTCCAGCCTCGCCGGCCCGCCCACCGGTGAGCCGGGCCGTACGCCGGCGCGACCGCAGCGACCCGGCGTTCACCCTCGGGCCGAGGGTCGCCAGCAGGGCCGGCAGGGTCAGCAGGGCCCCGGCCGCGGCGCAGACCACCACCGCGATTCCGGCGTAGGCGAACGACCGCAGGAAGGACAGTGGAAAGACCAGCAGCGCCGAGAGCGAGACGGCCACGGTGAGCGCCGAGAACGCCACCGTACGGCCGGCGGTCCGCACGGTCCGCACCACCGCCTCCTCCGTCGGCCGGCCGGCGGCCAACTCCTCGCGGAACCGGCTCAGGATGAACAGCGAGTAGTCGATCGCCAGCCCGAACCCGAGCCCGGTCATCAGATTGATCGAGTAGACCGAGACGTCGGTGAGTCGCGCGATGCCGGACAGCGCGAGAAGCGCGCCGAGCACCGCGACCACCGAGACGGCCAGCGGCAGGGTCGCCGCCACGATCCCGCCGAAGACGAACAGCAGCAGAAGGAGTGTCGCGGGGACCGCGATAAGCTCGGCCCGGACCAGGTCGCTGTCGAGCTGCTCGCCGATGGCCTCGTCGATCGTGTACCCGCCGCCCACCCGGACGGTGAGCGGGCCGCGATCTCCGGCGTACTCCGCCGCGATACCGGCCGCGGCCGCCTCGCCCTGCTCCTCGTCGCCGGCCAGGTCGACCACGACCAGCGCTGCGTCGCCGTCGGTCGAGCGGAGCGCCGGCTGCCCGCCCGTCGACCAGTACGAGCTGATCCCGAGCACCCCGGGATCGTCGGCGAGTTCCCGGATCAGCGCCGTGCCGGCCGCCGCCACCGCCGGGTCGTCCACCCCGGCGCCGTCGGCGGCCCCGACCAGCAGGACCAACTCGGGTCGGGGCGCGCCGACCTCGGCCAGGAAGGCTTCGGCCCGGGTCGACTCGGCTTCCGGGTCCGCGAAGCCGCCCCCGCCGAGCTGGCCGAAGACGCCGGATCCGGCCGCACCGGCGGCGACGACGAAGAGGACGGTCAGGGCCAGCACCACCCGGCGGCGGTGGACGACGAAGTGACCGATTCTGTTGAACACGGCGATCTCCTGGGGTGGCGGGAAGGGACTGCCCGCCATGGTCTGTTCCGGGCCCGTCCGGCCACATCGGACCGGCGAACGCCTCCGTACGGGCCCGGGCAGGAGCCGGACCCGTACCGGAGACCGGGTCGGGGCGTACCCGGGGACGGGGTCGACCGACCCGGCACGGCGGTAGTCTGCGGGCGTGGAGCAGACGGGGCTGCGGGCCTGGGGTGGTTCGTTCACCACCGGCTTGGCCTTTCCGCTCGCGGCCCTGGTGGCGGCGCTGCTCGTCTTCCTGACCACCGGCATCACCGTCGGCCTGGTCGGTACGCTCGTCGTCGCCCTGCTGCCCTGGGCGCTGCTGGCCGGCCAGGTCCGGGTCGGGCCGTGGCCGATGGCGGCGTTCGGCGTCGGCGTGCCGGCGCTGGTGACCTTCTGGTACGACGCGCCGGGCGCCATCTTCCTGGCCATGCTCGCGGTGGCCTGGCTGGCGGCGATGGGCCGGTCGTGGCCGGCCGAGACGGTGGCCGTGGTCGGCGCGGCTGCCGTGCCGGTGGTGCTCGTCGCGGTCGACGGCGAGTGGCGCGAGGACTATCCCGCCGTCGTCTTCTTCGGCACCGGGACGCTGTTCACCTGGTTGATCGGCCGTATCCTCCGGCGGGAGCGGCAACTCGTCGCCGCGCTGACCGAGGCGCACGAACGGCTCGACGTGGCGGCAGCCGCGGCCGAGCGCCGCCGGATCGCGCACGACGTGCACGACGCGGTCGGGCACGGGCTCACTGTCGTGCTGCTCAACCTGGTCGGCGCCCGACAGGTGCTGGACCGCGACCCGGCGGCTGCGGCCGAGGCGCTGGACCGGGCCGAGCAGGTCGGCCGGGACAGTCTCCAGTCCGTACGGGCGATCGTCGGCCTGCTGCGCGATCCGGGCGAGAGTGGCGGGGCGCAACCGCCGCTGCCCGGTGCGGCGGACATCGTCGACCTCGTCCGGGGTGCGGCCGAGGCCGGGTTGCCGGTCCGCACCGAGCTGGTCGGCGACCTCGGGTCGGTCGACACCTACACCGGGCTCGCCGCGTTCCGGATCGTGCAGGAGGCGGTCAGCAACGTCCGGCACCACGCCCCGGGGGCCGAGGCGGTGGTCCGGATCGTCCGGCAGACTGACCGCCTCGCGGTGTCGGTACGCAACGGCGCCCCGGCCCGGACCCCCACCCCGAGCGGTCGGGGCGGCGGCACCGGCCTGGCCGGCATGCGCCAGCGCGTCGACGCGCTCGGCGGCACCGTGTCGGCCGGACCGGACGGCGACGGTTGGCTGGTCGAGGCGTCGCTGCCGGTGCGGCGTACCGGCGTGGAGGTGCCTGGGTGATCCGGATCGTGCTCGTCGACGACCAGGAACTCGTCCGGGCGGGACTGCGGCTGATCCTGTCGACCCACGACGATCTCGTGATCGTCGGTGAGGCGGCCGACGGTCGGGCCGGCGTCGACCTCGCGGGTCGGCTGGGCCCGGACGTCGTGCTGATGGACATCCGGATGCCGGTGCTGGACGGGATCGAGGCGACCCGGCGGTTGGCCGGAGTGGAGGGGGCCCCGCCGGTGTTGGCACTGACCACGTTCGGGGACGACGAGGTGCTCTGGGGTGTCATCGAGGCCGGCGCGGCGGGTTTCGTGCTGAAGGACGCGCCTGCGGCGGAACTGGTCGGCGCGATCCGGGTCACCGCCCGGGGCGGCTCGTGGTTCGACCCACAGGTTGCCGCCCGGGTGCTGGCGCTGGTCCGGGGCCGCCGCGCGGGCCGGCCGGCGTCCTCGGTGGCCGCGCTGACCGGCCGCGAGCTGGAGGTGCTCCGCCTGGTGGCGTCGGGCGCGAACAACGTCGAGATCGCCGGGACGCTGCACCTGAGCGAGCGGACCGTGAAGGGACACGTCTCGGCGATCTTTCTCAAGCTCGGCGTCCGGGACCGGGCCGGCGCCATCGTCCGGGCCTACGACGCCGGCATCGTGCCCGGCCGGTGACGGCCGCGACATGCCACGCTGGTCCGGGCACTGCGTGACCGGTACGGGTTGGACGACGACGCCTGTGCCTTCCTGGGCTTCTTCGTCTCGCCCCCGCCGGAGCTGGAGCGGCAGGCGGTCGACGCGGCGCAGGCCGGGCTGGACGCGGGACGGCCGCTCCGCACACCCGGCGGTACGGCCGACTGTTGCGCGACTACGAGCTGATGTTCTGGAACACGATGGTGGAGTCGTCGAGCCGACGATGCGTCGGGCAGCCTGTGCGGGGCGCCTGCGTGCTTCCGGGCTGGAGCCTGGGGCCGACGCCGGACGACCAGCCCGGTGGGGCTGGTCGTCCGGACCGTGCGGTGCCCGCCGGCCGGGTCACGGCCGGCGGCCACCGGTGTGCGGGGTCAGCGTCGGGTCGCCACCGGCGTCCGGTGCCGGGTCGGTGGCCGGCGGGGCGCCGTCGATCGGGGCGCCGTCGATGGCACCCGCCGCGGTGGCCGCGCTGGTGGCCGGGTCCGGCAGGTCGAGGCTGGTCCGCAGGGTGACCGGCTTGAGCAGGGCGGCGGCGATCACCCCGACTACCGCGATCGCCGCGGAGATCAGGAAGATGTGCCCGGTGGCGTCGCCGTAGGCGTTGCGGACGATGTGCGCGACGGCGTCCGGCAGCCCGGACAGGTTGAGACTGCCGCCGGCGCTGCCCGCTCCGGACGCCGGGATACCGGCTGCGGTCAGGTCCTGGGTGATCTGCTCGGTGACTCGACGGGCGAGCACCGCACCCAGTACGGAGACCCCGATGGTGCCGCCGAGTGAGCGGAAGAACGCGACCGAGGAACTCGCCGCCCCGATGTCCTTCAGCGGTACGGCGTTCTGCACGGCGAGGACCAGGTTCTGCATGGTCATTCCCACCCCGATCCCGACGAGCAGCATCGCCCCGCTGATGAAGACCAGGGACGTCTGATGGTCGATGGTGCCGAGCATCAGGAAACCGGCGACCAGGAGGATCGCCCCGACCACGATGTACGGCTTGATCCGTCCGCTGCGGGTGATCAGCCGCCCCGCGACGATCGACGACGCGAGCACCCCGACCATCATCGGGATGGTGAGCAGGCCGGCCTCGGTCGGGCTGTAGCCACGGCCGATCTGGAAGTACTGGCCGAGGAAGACGGCGCCGCCGAACATCGCCATCCCGACCGCCAGGCTGGCGACGATCGACAGTGCCGTGGTGCCCTGCCGGACGATGTCGAGTGGTACGACCGGCTCGGCGGCGCGGGCCTCGACCACGACGGCGAGGCCGAGCAGGACCAGCGCGGCGCCGACCATGGCACCGGTCTGCCAGGAGAGCCAGTCGAACGAGCCGTCGACGAACGAGATCCAGACGAGCAGCACGCTGACCCCGGCGGCGATCAGGGTGGCGCCGAGATAGTCGATCTTCACATTCTGTCGGCGGACCGTGACCAGGTGAAGGGTGGCCTGGAGGACGAGCAGGGCGATGATCGCGATCGGTACGCCGACGAAGAAGCACCACCGCCAGCCGAGCCAGGACGTGTCGACGATGAGCCCGCCGAGCAGCGGTCCGCCGACGGTGGCGAGCGCCATCACACCGCCGAGGTAGCCGTTGTAGCGGCCGCGCTCCCGGGGCGGGATCATCGCGGCGATCACCACCTGGACCAGGGCCTGCAACCCGCCGACCCCGATGCCCTGGAAGGCGCGGGCGGCGATGAGCTGACCGGCGTTCTGGCTCAGCCCGGCCACCACGGAGCCGAGAACGAAGATCACGATGGCGGTCTGGACCAGGGCCTTCTTGTTGAACAGGTCGGCCAGCTTGCCCCAGATCGGGGTGGTCGCGGTCGCGGTGAGCAGGGTGGCGGTGACCACCCAGGTGTACTGGGTCTGCGTTCCGTTCAGCGCTCCGATGATCTTTGGCAGCGCGGTCGAGACGACGGTGCTGCTGAGCATCGCGACGAAGAGCACCAACAGCAGGCCGCTGAGCGCCTCCAGGGTGCGCCGATGGGTCATCGGCTCCGCTTGCGGCGCGGGTGCGAGGGTTGTCGGTGCGCTCATCGCGCGGCCTCCAGCTTTCCTTGAGGGTTGATCTGTCCCGGGGCCCGGTCGAGGCTGCCCTGGATGTCGGTGACGAACCGGTCGAGCGCGCTGGTCAGTGCGTCGATCTCCGCCGGGCTCCAGTCGGCGAGCGCGGCGCAGAGCAGGTCGCCGTACCAGTCGCGGGCGTCGGCCAGTGCCGTACGCCCCTCGTCGGTGAGCACGAGGAAGCTCGCCCGCCGGTCGGCCGGGTCGGCGCGCCGGGTCACCAGGCCCCGCGCCACCAGCGCGGCGACCGCCCGGCTGACCGTCGACGGGTCGAGTCCGGACCGGCCGACGAGTTCCTTGGCGTGGCAGCCGGCCGCCTCGTCGGCCAACTCGTCGATCTGCAACAGCATGCCGACCAGGCCGGACGGCACGGCCGGCCGTTCGATCGCGCGTCGGTGCCGGATCAGCCGCATGGCCGACATCAGGTCGCGGAGCCGGTCACCGAGCTCGGTGTGCCGAGCGGTGGTGTCCACCTCGCCTCCTCGGTCGGTTGGTTGTCACACGCAAGGATTTCGAATCACTGCTCACTGCGCAAGTTTTCGCTTTGAGAAATGAATCACCGCCACGTAGGCTGTTCCCGATGGATGAGACGGTGGGGCGGCGGGAGCGCAAGAAGGCTGCGACGCGCGAAGCACTGCACCGGGCGGCGCTCCGGCTCGCCGCCGAGCAGGGACCGGACCGGGTGACCGTGGAGGCGATCGCGGACGCCGCCGACGTGTCCCGCCGAACGTTCTCGAACTACTTCGCGAACAAGGAAGAAGCTCTCTTCCATGCCGATCTGGTGCGAATCCGGCGTCTGCTGGAGTTGGTGCACGCCCAGCCGCTCGACGAGCCGCCCTGGACCGCGCTAACCCGGGCTGCCGAACAACTGGCGCGGGAGAGCGACGGCCTCGACCCGCTGTGGTTGGCCCAGCGGCGGTTGATCCGCAACCATCCCAGCCTCGCCGCCCACCAGATCACCGCGTACGGCGCCGTTGAGCAGGAGTTCACCGCCGAGATCGCCCGTCGCCTGCCCGAGGCGCCGGAGACCCCGCTACGCGCCCGGGTACTCGCCGGGACGTTCCTGCACGCACTTCGCGCGGCGACCCAACACTGGACCGACCATCCGGAGCGCCCCCTGGTCGAACTGGTGCGTGCCGCCCTCGGCTACGTGACTCCATGACCGGTGGCCCGGCCCGGTCGCCCGGCGGACTCCGGGGCCGGTGACACCGGGGTCCGGGATCGGTGACACCGGGGTCCGGAGCCGGGAGGCCGAGCGCCCGGGGCCTGGCCGAGCCGGCATCCCGACTCGCGGTGCAGCGTCAGCTCCGCGTCGTCCGACGCGTCGTCGACCCGGCCCTCTCGTAGCCGCACTCGGGCGCGCAGCACCAGGGCCGTCGCCTCCATCAGCCGCAGCCCGGCCGCCCTCGCCCGGATCACCGGGTCCGGCTGAGCCTCGGAAACCGCGGTGCCGGACGGACCGGCCGGTGTGCCCGGGCCTCCGGATCCCGGCCGGTCAGGCCGTGCAACTCGGCGACCAGAGCCGAGTGGTCGCCTGGTCCGCCGCCTCCCTCGCCGTCTCGGCCCGCCGCAGCGCCGCCTCGAACCGGCTGACGTCGACGTCCTGCGGGTCGATCACCAGCCGGTAACCGCCGACCTGGCGCTCGATCCGGACCGGTTCGGCGCCGGCCCCGTCGAGACTGCGGCGCAGCCGGGTCACGCAGGTGTGCACGGCGGCGCGGGGATTCTCCGGCGCGGCCGGCCCCCAGACCGCCTCCACCAGCTCGTCGATCGCGACGGACCGGGCCGGGTGGACCAGCAGGGCGGCGAGCAGGGCGGCGAGCAGGGCGGCGAGCAGTGCCCGCTGCCGGTTGGAACCGATCCGAACGGGACCACGAGCCGAGCGGATCTCAAGTGGTCCGAGAATCCCGAAGCGCATCCCTTGCCCCCCGCAAGGATTTTTTCGAGTCTATTCCGTGGGTACGTCACTTCCGCAGTGGCATGTCCGGTTGTCGTCGGTAACGGTCTCGGCAACCGTCCAGGTGCACTTCGCCGCAGTGGTCCGCCAACTCCGATCCTGACTGGACAACCTCGGCTCGCTACGGGCCCTTCCACCTCGAAGCGCGGGAGGCCAGTGACCGAGGTGCTGGCCGACGGGAACCCCGGTCGACCGGCCCCTGCGGTCCGGCCCGGTCGAGAACCCGAGTCTCTTGAATATCGTCACTTCTGGATGTTAGGAAGAGTTGATAATTTTCGGTCTCTGTGCGGATCTGTCGAGATCCGGGTGGGAGGGTGTTGATGCCAGCACGAGGAGTCCTCGCCGGGTTCACCCTCTTCGCCCTGCTGGTGCCCGGTGTGCTGCCGCCGGCCGCCGTGCACGCCGCCGAGCGCCGGGGCAGCACCACCGCTGCCGGCGGTCCGGTCACCGTCGAGGACGTCTACCGCTACCTGGAGGATCCCGGGATGACCGGTGAGGGGCAGCAGTCGCCGCACGCGATGCTGCGCCCGTACCCGGACGCCCGCACCGCCGCCGCCGACATCACCGAGCACAGTGCCCGGTCGCCGTGGATGCTGCCGCTGAACGGCGACTGGCGGCTGACCATCGCCGACCGCCCCGGCGAGGTGCCGGCCGGCTTCCACGCCGAGGGCTACGACGTCTCCGGCTGGCCGACCGCCACGGTGCCGCACACCTGGCAGTCCGACTTCGTCGACCACCCGATGTTCCGCAACATCCCCGAGGAGATCTGGCCCGACGACCCGCCCCGGGTGCCCCGGGACGTCAACCCCACCGGCGCATACGTGCGCGCCTTCGAGGTGTCACCGTCCTGGTCCGGCCGGCGGACGTTCCTGCGCTTCGAGGGCGTCACCAGCGGCTACTTCGTCTGGGTCAACGGCCGCTACGTCGGCTACGACCAGGGCGGCTACACCCCGGCCGAGTTCGACGTGACCGACGCGCTGCGCCCGGGCACCAACCGGGTCGCGGTGCAGGTGCACCGGTGGGGTTCGGGGGCGTACCTGGAGGACGTCGACCAGTGGCGCTACAGCGGCATCTTCCGCGACGTCTGGCTGTACGCCACGCCCCGGACCCACCTGCGCGACGCGTACGTCACCACCGACCTGGACGACCGGTACCGGGACGCCACCCTCACCGCCCGGGTCGCGCTGGCCGGCCCGGCCGACGGGTACACCGTGCGGGGCACCCTGCGCGACGCCGCCGGCCGGACGGTCAGCGCGATGACCGGGCAGGGCACGCTCAGCACCACGGTACGGGACCCGGCGAAGTGGAGCGCGGACGCGCCGCACCTGTACGCGCTGGTGCTGGAGTTGCTCGACCCGGACGGCCGGTTGGTGCACACTACCGCGCAGGCGGTCGGCTTCCGTGAGGTCGAGGTGCGCGACGCGCAACTACTGGTCAACGGCGAACGCATCCTGATCAAGGGCACCAACCGGGCGGAGACCGACCCGGAGACCGGCCGGCACGTCAGCCGGGCGGCGCAGCGCCGCGACGTCGCGCTGATGAAGAGCCTGCACATCAACGCGGTCCGCACCTCGCACTACCCCTCGGACCCCTACCTCTACGACCTGGCCAATCGGCACGGGCTGTGGATCGCCGACGAGGTGGACATCGAGACCCACTCCCACGAGAACTGCCCGAACAACTGCCTCGCCTCCCGGCCGGAGTGGCAGGCGGCGTTCGCGGACCGGTTCCAGGCGATGGTGCATCGCGACAAGAACCACCCGAGTGTGATCATCTGGGACACCGGCAACGAGGCGGGTCTGGGCACCGCGCACTTCGCGATGGCCGAGTGGGCGGACGCCAACGAGCCCACCCGGCTGCTCTACCACCAGTCCAATAACCCGAACGGCGACGCGCCGTACGCCGACGTGTGGGGGCCGCGCTATCCGACTCCCGGGTACGTCGAGTCCATCGCCGGCACCACCACCCGGCCGGTGGTCTTCGGCGAGTACGCCCACGCCATGGGCAACAGCGTCGGCAACTTCGACCGGTTCTGGGCGCTCGCCCGGCGCTACCCGTCGCTACAGGGCGGCTTCGTCTGGGACTGGGCCGAGGCCAACCTGCGCCAGCCGCTGCTGTTCACCCCGGACTCGTCAGCCAACCGGATCCAGGCGTTCTTCGTCGGCAAGCCGTCCCTGGTCGAGGGGCGGCGTGGCAAGGCGGTCGCACTGTCCAGCCTGGACGACTTCGTCGATGTGTTCCGCGATCCCCGGCTCGACCTCACCGGGGCGGTGACCCTGGATGCCTGGGTACGACCCGGCGAGTGGGCCGGCAGCTTCCCGGTCGTCACCAAGGGCCGGGCGTACGCCCTGCAGATGCGGGACCGCACCACCCTGGAGTTCGGGGTCAGCACCGATGCCGGCTGGGCTTCGGTGGCCGCGCCGGTGCCGGCGAACTGGTACGACGACTGGCACCGGGTCAGCGGCGGCTACGACGGCACCGCCCTGCGGCTCTACGTCGACGGCGTCGAGGTCGGCAGCCTCGCCCGCTCCGGTGCCCTCGACCCGGGGCTGTCCGAGGTGAACGTCGGCCGCAACGCCGCCACCCAGCAGGACGACCTGCGTACCCGGTTGGCCCGGGGGCTGGTCGACGACGTCCGGGTCTACGGCGCGGCGCTGACCGCCGACGAGCTGGTCGCCGACCCGGTGCACCGGGCCGCACTGGCCCTGGACTTCGACCGGGCGCAGCCGCGCGGCGAGTTCGACAGCCTCGGGCTCAGCCTCTCCGGCACGGACGGGCTGGTCGGCACCGACCGCTACCTCCAGCCGGAGACCGTCGAGGTGGCCTGGGCGCACGCGCCGGTCCGGTTCGGCACCGACGACGCGGCGACGGGCCGGGTCCGGGTGCAGAACGAGCAGCCGGCGGCCGCGCTCGACCTGCGGCTGCGCTGGTCACTGGTCGAGGTGGACCGGACGCTCCGGTCCGGCACCCGCTCGCTGCGGCTCGGCCCGGGTCAGACCGTCGACCTCGCCCTCGGTGCCGCGCCGCCGAACCCGCAGGACCGGCAGCGCCGGCTGCGGCTGGAGGCGATCGGCACCGACGGTGTGCGGTATGGCTGGGACGAGTTCGCCGCCGGTGGCCGGGTGGTGCCCGGCGTACTCCCGTCGGCACCGGCCGGCGCTGCCCCCAGGTTGACTCGGGACGGCGAGACCGTGCTGGTCTCCGGTCCCGGTTGGCGGTACCGGTTCGACACCGGCACCGGCATCCTGCGCTCGATGACCTCTGGCGGGCGGGAACTGCTGCGTACCGGTCCGGAACTCGACGTCTACCGGCCGCCGACCAGCAACGAGACGTACGGCTGGGGCACTGCCGACCGGGAGATCTGGCACGCGCTCGGCCTCGACCGGCTGCGGACCGAGGTGACCGGCGTGTCGTCCGCCACGCAGGACGGTGCGGCGGTGGTCGAGGTGCGCAGTGTCGCCCGGGGCTCGGCGACCTTCGAGATCGACCAGACCATGCGCTACCGGATCGACGGGCGGGGCACCATCACCCTGCAACACCGGGTCACGCCGCGCGGGGCGGGCGTCGGGCAACTGCCCTACCTGCCCCGGGTCGGCCTGCAGGTCCGGGTGCCGGACTCGATGCAGCGGTTCGCCTGGTACGGCCGGGGCCCGCAGGAGACCTACAACGACCGGCAGCGGGGCGCCTTCACCGGCGTCTGGCGCAGCACTGTGCACGAGGAGTACGTGCGCTACTCCCGGCCGCAGGCGTACGGGAACCACACCGGGGCTCGGTGGGCGTCGCTGACCGACGGCCGGCAGGGACTGCTGGTCGGCAGCTCCACCGGCGCCGACCTCGACGTCAGCGTCACCCCGTACGACGAGTTGGCCCGCGCCGAGTACGACTTCCAGCTTCCGCTGGTCCGTAACCGGGGTTGGGTGACGCTGCACGCCGCCGCCGGCGAGACCGGGATGGGCGAGACGCCGAACTCGGTGCTGGACGAGTACCGGGTGCCGGCGGACCGGTCGCACGAGTACACCCTGACGCTGCGCCCGCTGACCGGGCGGGAGATCCGGGCCGGCGGGGTACCCGACTCCCGGACGGCCGCGCCCTGCCCGCCGGAGGTCGCGCTGGCGGCCGGAGCGGAGATCCGCCCCGGCGAACCGCAGCGGGTCGCGGTCACGGTCACCGCCCGGTGCGCCGACGGCCTGCGGGACGCGGTGGTGAGGCTGGCCGCGCCGGCCGGCTGGACCGTCAGCCCGGCTGCCGTCCCGCTGGCCGAGGTGGCGTTCGGGACACCCGAGGAGGCGGTCTTCACGGTCACCGCGCCGCCGGAGACCGACTACGGCAGCTACGAGCTGACCGCGACGGTGGACGCCGTCGGCAACGGCTTCCCGAGCACCGTCGAGGCCCGCACGACGGTACGCGCCCCGCTGCGGCCGGGCGACCGCTGGGTGAGCGACCTGCCGTTCCTGGTGGCCGAGAACGGGTGGGGGCCGGTGGAGCGGGACATGAGCAACGGCGAGCAGCCGGCCGGTGACGGGGGGCCGCTGCGCATCGGCGCGACGACGTACGACAAGGGGATCGGGGCGCACGCACCGTCGCGGATCGTGGTCGACCTGGCCGGCGGATGCCGCGCGTTCCGGGCCGACGTCGGGGTCGACGACGAGGTGGACGGGGGCTCGGTCGGCTTCGAGGTCTGGGTCGACGGCGAGCGGCGGGCCGCGACCGGGGTGCTGACCGGTGCGGCCGGGCCCGAGCGGATCTCCGCCGACGTCACCGGCGGCCAGCGGCTGGAGTTGCGGATCACCGACGGCGGCAACGGCAACGGTGAGGACCACGGCGACTGGGCAGCCGCCCGGTTGACCTGCTCCTGACGCCGGTCGAGCTGGTCCTCGCCCGCGATCGGCGGCCGGCCGGACACCCCGGCCGGCCGCCGGTGCCCGGCTACGGTGCCACCGGGTACTCCGCGAGGTAGACCGGTGCGCCGACCCGGGTGGTGTCGGCCGGCCCGCCGACGCCGTTGACCACATGGTCGATGGTGCCGGCGCTGAGGTTGACGGTCATGATGTGGTGCAGCCGCACCCCCGGCGCCTCCGGCACTTCGAAGCCGTTCTCGGTGTGGATCGACGGGTTGTTCTGGTTGAAGACGTAGACACCCCCACCGTGCAGGGTGTGCCGCTTCACCCGGTCGCCGACCTTGTAACCGGCCCAGCCCTCGACCTCGCCGTTCATCCAGTCCGCCTGGGTCGGCGGGTCGTACGGCAGCTCGTTCTGGTAGAGGATCGTCGTGCCGTCCTCGCCGTTCCAGACCGTGTTGTAGCGCTGGAAGTGCTCGACGAAGAGGCCGGTCGCGGTGACGTGGTCGCCGTTGATGACCGCGCCGTACCGGCCGGTGTTGGTCCGCCAGCGGTCGGTGTCACCGTTGACGCCCTCGGTGAAGCCCTCGACGCCGTGGTCGCCGCGCCACACCCAGGTGTGGTCGATCAGGACGTGGTCGCTGTTGACCTCCAGCGCGATGTTGGTCCGGCCGATGTGCGGCCCGCCGACCCGGAAGTAGACGTCGGAGAGCGTGATCGGGTTGTTCGGGGTGCTGTGGCTGCGGCCGTGCCGGCTGCCCACCCGGAGCAGCACCGGCGATTCCCGCAGGCCGGCGTCCACGGTGAGCCCGGCGACCACCACGCCGGGTACACCGGCGATCTCCAGCGGGGTGGCGCCGTTCACGGCGGTGAGGGTGGCGTGCCCGATGCCCAGCACCACCGTGTCGGGGCGCTTGACCTCGATGCTGCGGGCGACGTCGTAGACGCCGGGGGTGAGCAGCAGGTGCCGGCCGCGGGCCAGCTCCCGGTTGAGCACGTGTACCGGGTCGGACGGCCGGGCGACGAAGAAGTCCCGCAGCGGGACGGTCCGGCCCGGGGTCAGGCCGGCACCCCAGGTGATGCCCCGGGTGTCCTGCCGCGCGGCGGGTACCCGTACCTGGTAGCTGCCCTTCGCGTCCACGAAGAGGTACGGCTTCTCGCGGCTGCGCGGCGTGCTCTCCAGCGTGGTGTACGGCGGGTCGGGGAACCCGGCGTCGTCGGGGGCGCCGACCACACCGGCGAAGACCTGGTTCCAGACCGCGTTGGACCAGCTCGCTACCTCGGTGTTGCGGGTCAGCCACTGCTGCTGGGAGCCGTTGGTGGTGGCGGGCAGCCGCGAGTCGGCGATGAAGCCGCCGCTGGCGTACTGCGGGCCGGCGGTGCAGTAGTCCATCAGCGACAGTCCGCCGCCGCCGATGTTCATCCGGCGCAGCGACACCGCCTGGGAGACGGCCCAGAAGTTCGCGGACGCCCGGCAGTCGTCCTGGCCTGCCGCGACGATGTTGAGGGACAGGTTGGAGAGGGTACGCCAGAAGTTGACCAGGGCGATGCAGTTGCCGGTGCCGCCGCCCTCAAGACAGCGGTTGTAGACCTCGACCTTGCCGTTGATCACGACGTCGGTGGGCGAGGCGCCGAGTCCGGAGATCTCGGTGTAGTACCCGACTTTGATCTGTAGCGGCTGCTCGGCGCTACCGTAGCTGCCCGGATTGAACAGATACGCGTACCGGTCGGTGCCCATCTCGTTGTTGACCTGCCGGGCGTGTGCCGCGTCGAGCGTCGCCTGGATCTCGCTGACCGGCATGCTCGGGTCGAAGACGGTGACGTTGCGTCCGAGGTCCGGGGCGCCGGGCCGGGGCGGGTGGGCGTTGGCCGGCACGTCCGTCGAGGTGGTGACGGTGGCCAGCACGAGGCCGAGCACGAGCGCCCGACGGAACCGGTGGCGCGCGGGGCGCCGCCGGAGGCCGGGGGAGTGGGTCGTCATGCGGTTCGTCCGTCCTTTCCGCTGGCCGGGCCGGGAGCGCCGGGCGCAGCGACGGGGTGGGGTTGCTGCGGTGGTGCGGGGTCGGGCGTTGACGCACCTCTTCGGACGGTGGCGGATGCCTCCGGCGGTCTCTGAGAGCGCTCTCTCGACTGTCCGACGGGCACCACGGCACTGCACGAAGATGGGTTGAGATGTTTCTACCGGCTGCGCGCCCGGTACGCCATCCGACGAGCGGGGTTGATGCCCCGGCACCCCCGCGCGACCGTCGGTCCGTTGCCGGGTCTGCTCGGCCACGGCGTCGCCTTCTCCCGGCCGTTGGGCCCTCGTCGTGGCGCGCGGTTCCCGTCGACCCGGACGAACCAGCCGGACGAACCAGCCGGTTTGCCGAGTCGGCAAGTTTGCTTGCCGCTGCGCCGCTAGCGGCGGATCGTCGGTGCCGGAAACCGAAGTCCGGGCCGAAGCGGCGGGAGGAGCGACCCATGACCGACGAGAACGACGCCGGGCGGGCGGGGGCGGGGCAGCGCGACGAGGCGCGGACGGCGTCGGCGTCCCCTGACGACGAGCCGTTCTCGGCCCGCGCCGAACAGGAGAACTGCGAACGGGTTCTCGGCGACCGGCGGCACGGAATGGCGTTCTGAGCGCTGTCCGGCTCGTGTCCGCAGACCCATGGCCGCAGATCACCGAGAGAGCGCGTACCGGACTGGCTAGGCGATGTCCGAGTCGGCCGGCTGTGGTGCCCGCGCGGCCATGGCGATCCGTTCCAGCGCTGCCGCGTGGGCCAGAAACGCCTTCCGGCCGTGCGGGGTGAGCCGCGCCAAGGTGCGTCGCGCGCCCGCCCCTGGCTGTTTGCGTACCTCGAGGTAGCCTTCGGCGGCGAGCGCGGAGAGCTGCTTGGACAGGGCCGAGTCGCTCGTGCCGACCGAGTCCCGGATGAAGCCGAACTCCGTCCAACTCGCGGGTGCCAGCAGTGCGACGATTGTCAACCGGGCCGGGACGTGCAGGAACTCGTCGAAGTCGGGGTCCATCAGTTCTGCCGGCCCGCCCGGTGCCGTATCAGCGCCCCGGCGCCCCGGCAGGCACGAGCGGCGATCGGCAGGCAGACCACTGATCCGACGGCGGCCGCGACCAGGTGCGGGGCCGGAAGTCCGCCCGCCTGAGCGGCCGCCGCCAAGCCCTGGAGCACCGCTGCGAGGACGATCCCGGAAGCGACCCCTACGAGCAGCTCGCCGGAGCTGGGCTTGCGGAGGACCGGCGCCCTGCGCACATAGACGAACGCCAGCAACGCCAGCAGCATGACCACCGGGAACAGCATCGCGCCACCCCACGGATTGGGCAGGTCGTGCGAGGCGTAGGAGAGCAGCACGACCGACGCCAGGACACCCAGATAGAAGGGGGACGAGCTGTGCCGCACCTCTTCGGCGCGGGACTGCTCATGCCGCTTCCGGATGTCGTCGAGCGCCGCCTGGGCGTCGTCAGGAGTCATCAACCTTCCACCTCTCCCCAACAGGGGTACTTTCCTCCGAGGAAAGTACCTGGCGATCGCCGAGCCGACCTGGTGGACCGGCGGCACGCGAACCTGGTCGACAACGAGCCGGATCCCCGGACCGTCTCCACCGGCATGCCGCCGGTCACCCCGACTGTCTGCCGATCTGTATCCGCCGCGGCCAGGAGGGCCGGATGGTCGTCCTGTCTCCATCCGCCGCCGGTTAGGAGAGCCGGATGGCCGTCCTGGTCGCGCTCGCCGGGCAGATGACAAGCAGGCAGCTCTCGACGCGTACGGCGTCGATGACCGGGCCGTAGACGCTCGGCGTGCTGCTGGCGAACCGGATGGTGGTCGAGCCGGAGATCAGGTTGGTGAAGTAGGCCGTCCGGTACACGAATCCCATCTCGGACGGCGTCCGACCGGTGGTGTCGAAGGTGGAGCTGTCGATGGTCTGGCCGTTGGCGGTGACCGTGCCGGTGGCGAGCAGGGGTCCGCCGTCGGGGTTACCGGCCGGGGCGTACCGGACCCGGTAGGTGGTGAGCGGGGTGGTCGGCACGCTACGGGCGACGGTGCCCGGGCTGCTGTCGTTGAGGTCGAGTGACTGGTCGCCCTCCGCGTCCTGCCAGTCCTGGGTCAGGTCGACTGTGCCGGTGGTGACGGTCCACGGACCGAGCTGCTGCCCGGCGGAGAATGTCACGAAGTCGTTGGAGATGGCCGGTTCCTCGAAGCCGTCGACGAAGACGACGGCGGCGTTGGCGGGACTCGGGGTGAGGAGGGCCAGCAGGGCGGTCAGGCACACCGCCAGGCTCGCGCCGATCGACGGGCACGCGGGTACGTCCTTGCCATGCTTGTCGTTCCCGGCGTGGGTGCCCGGCCAGCGGGTGCCGGGACTCCGTGTCGCGCCCGATCGCCGGTAGCCGAGACATCGATGTCTGTCGGTGACGCTACGGTGACGCGATGACGTCTCGCCACCCGTGCAGGCCGCCACCTGCGGCCGCCATCCGACAGCGGAAGGAGTAGTCGTCGGCCTTGACACGGCCGGCGCGCGGGTGACGCGGACGCGCCGGAATCCGGAGACGGGGCCCGGCCGTGGCCGGACCCCGTCGCGGCGGGTTCTCAGCCGACCAGGTCGAACCGCTCCCAGGGACCGATCCCGGTTCGGTTCGCGATCAGCGGGGCGGCGCCGGCGTTCTCGGCGACCACGTACCGGTTGTTCACCGTGGCGCGCAGGCTGACGCTGCCGTCGCCGTTGCGGACCAGTTGGAACGTCTCCCAGCCGCCGACCGCGGTCCGGTTGGCGGTCAGCGGGGCGGTCCCGGCGTTCTCGGCGGCGACGTACCGGCCGTTGGCCCGGGCGCGCAGCGCGACGTTGCCGCCGCTCAGCTCCACCAACTCGAACTGTTCCGCCGTGCCGATCGCGGTGCGGTCGGCGATCAGCGGGGCGGCGCCGGCCGGATCGGCGGTGACGTACCGGCCGTTGGCGTGGGCGCGCAGGCTCACCGAGCGGCCCGGTTCGGGCTGTGTTCCCGGGCCCACCGCAGGGTTGAACTGGCGCACCCAGTGCCGGGTCCGGTCCAGGTACGCGGTCTCGGCGGCGACACCGGTCAGCCCGTACGCCCCTGAGTAGTGGAGATAGCCGTGCCCGGCCGGCGGGCTGCTGCTGGCCGGTTCGATCGTCGAGCCCTCGTGCCACTCGTTGAACGAGGTGATCGAGACCCAGGTCGGCGGGCCGCCGTCCGCCGCGTTCAGCGCGTTGCCCCACTGCCGGTCGTAGGCCGCGCCGTTCGCCCGGTCGACGGTCGGGGTGGTGTTGCCGGGTACCGCCCGGTCGTCCAGGTAGCCGGGTGCCACCGAGGGGGCCCAGACCAGGCCGTTGGCCTTGCAGAAGGCGCTGGCGTCGGCCCAGCCGGGCGCGGTCGCCCCGGCGATTCCGTCGTAGGTGTACATGCCGCCGAAGTGCGCGACCTTGGTGGTGTCGGTGGTCTGGGCCAGCACGATGCTGTTGCCCTTGACCTGCTCCAGCGGCGTCCAGTCGGTGATCCGTAGGCTCTCGAAGACGTAGAACGCCGACCGGTTGCCGTGCGCGGTGTCCCGGTGGAAGGCCGGGTGGCCGCCGTACCGGTTGTGGATGTAGTTGATGTCGGCGACGGTCGACGCGGCGGTCCGCCCGCCGTACGGCTCCAGGTGCCAGGCGACCTGGAGACCGTGTTCGGCGGCGGCGTCCAGCACCACCGGGGTCAGGTTGTCCTCGAAGGAGCCCTGTCCCCACCAACTGTGCACCACCACCCCGACCCCGGCCCGGCTGATCCAGGCCATGTGCTGCCGCACCGCCGCCGGGTCGCCGGAGTCGTACGCCCCGAGGGTGGGATAGAAGTTGGCGCCGATGTCCTGCGGCGGGGTGTGGCCGCCCTGCTGCCAGTGCCGGTAGCTGCCGGAGTGCGCCGGGTTGCCGTACCAGGAGTAGTAGAAGATGTGCACGTTGCCGGCGGTCTGCGGCGGCGCCGCCAGCGCGACCGGCGCCGCGCTGCCCGGCGGTGCGGCGGCGACCGCCGGTGCGGCCGGCGCGGCGAGCCCGGTCGCCAGCAGCAGGATGGCGGCGGTACTCCGTAGCCAGTGTTTTCTCAGGTGCATAAGGGGTTACCTCCGTTGTCGCGCCGGGCCGGGGCGGTGGTCGGTGACTTCCGACCGCACCGCCGGCCCGGCGGTACTCAGCCGTTGACGAGGGTGAACTTCTCCCAGGGGCCGATCGCCGTCCGGTTGGCGATCAGCGGCTCGGTGCCGGCGTTCTCGGCGGCGACGTACATGTTGTTCACCGTGGCCCGCAGGCTGACCGTGCCGTCCGAGTTGCGGACCAGTGCGAACGTCTCCCACCCGCCAGCCGAGGCCCGGTTGGCGACCAGCGGGTTCGCCCCGGAGTTCTCGGCGCAGACGTACATCCCGGTGTTCCGGGACCGCAGCGCGACGTTGCCGCCGCCCAGGTCGACCAGGTCGAACTGCTCGGTGGCCCCGAGGCTCGCCTTGTCGGCGATCAGCGGGCTGCTGCCGACGGCGCTGACGTACTGGTTGTTGGCCGTCGCCCGCAGCCCGGTCGCGGGCCCGCCGCCGGTGCTGCCGGTGGCGAAGGTGAACGAGTCCACGTCGAAGAGGTTGCCGGCGCCGCCGGAGAAGACCAGGAAGAGCGTGGTCGTCCCGGACGGCTGGTTGGCGAGGTTGGTCGAGACGTTGGTGAAGGTGTCCCAGCTACCGGTGTTCGACACGGCGACGCTGCCCAGCAGGGTGCCGGTGGCCGAGCCGGCCCGGACCTCGATGGTGCCGCCGGGACCGCCGGAGGAGACCCGCGCGGTGAACCGGGTGGCGTTGCCGAGCTGGTAGGGCTGGTACGAGATCCAGTCGTTGTTGTCGATGAAGCCGGCGGTCCGGCCGCCCTCGGCGGTGGCGTGCTCGGCGGTCTGCACCCCGCCGGACTGGGCGCCGAAGTGCTCACCCTGGCGGTGCCGCGGTTGCAGCGTCCGGATGCTGTGCGAGGTGAGGCCGCCGTTGTCGGTGTAGCTGGCGTCGAAGACGCCGTAGATGTTGGCGGCGGCGTCGTGTTCACCGTCCACCGGTACGTTGATCGTGCCGGAGCAGCCGGTCTTCGAGGTGATCTCGTGGGTGTGGCTGTCGTGCCCGAGGCCGTACGCCACCCGGACCCGGGAACAGTCGACGGTGCCGTCCTCCGGATCGGTGACGGTCACCTGGAACGGCACCGTGTCGCCGAAGCTGAACAGCGTGCCGTTGCCGGGAACGGTCAGGTTCACCGTCGGCGCCGAGTTGCCGACCGTGACCACCAGGCTGGCGGTGCCGGTCAGCCCGGCCGGGTCGGTGACCCGCAGCGTCGGGGTGTACGTCCCGTTCGCGGTGTACGTCTTCGTCGGGTTCGCCGCCGTCGACGTGGTGCCGTCGCCGAACGTCCACAGGTAGCTCAGCGCCCCGCCCTCCGGGTCGGAACTGCCGGCCGAGGAGAAGTTCACGGTCAGCGGGCTCGGCCCGGAGCTGCGGTCGGCGGCGGCGACCGCGATCGGGCTGCGGTTGCCGCCGCCGATGTACTCGATCCGGTACAGCGCCTGGTTGTTGGAGCCGGTGCCGTAGTCGAGCACGTAGAGCGCGCCGTCCGGCCCGAACGCCTGGTCCATCACCTGGGTACCGCGCCAGGGGAAGTCCGAGATCTCCCCGGGTGAGCCGTCGGCGTTCACCGCGATCGCCTTGATCCAGCGCCGGCCGTACTCACCGGCGAAGAAGCGGCCGTTGAGCGAGGCCGGGAACTTGACGCTGGAGTTGAGGTTGGGGTCGTACCGGTAGACCGGGCCGCCCATCGGCGACTCGGAGCCACCGCCGAACTCCGGCGGCGAGCCGGCGTCGCCGTACCTGATCCAGCTCGGCCTGGCGGGCGGCAGGGTGCTCAGGCCGGTGTTCCGGAACGAGTTGTTGGTCGGCCCGCCGGCACAGTTGTACTTCGCCTGGGACGGCCCGGACGGGAAGGTGTACTCGTTGTACGTCTCCGCCGCGGTGTTCGTGCCGGTGCAGTACGGCCAGCCGTAGTTGCCCGGCCCGGTGACCCGGTTGAACTCGACCTGCCCGCCCGGTCCCCGGTTCGGGTCGCCGACGCCCGCGTCCGGGCCGTAGTCGCCGAGGTAGACGATCCCGGTCGCCTTGTCGACGCTCATCCGGAACGGGTTCCGGAAGCCCATCGCGTAGATCTCCGGCCGGGTGCCGGCGGTACCCGGCGCGAACATGTTGCCGGCCGGGATCGTGTACGTGCCGTCCGGCTGCGGCTTGATCCGCAGCACCTTGCCGCGCAGGTCGTTGGTGTTGCCGGAGGAGCGCTGCGCGTCGAACTGCGGGTTCCGGTCGGTCCGCTCGTCGATCGGGGTGTACGAGTTGGATTCGAACGGGTTGGTGTCGTCGCCGGTCGACAGATAGAGGTTGCCGGCCGCGTCGAAGTCGATGTCGCCGCCGACGTGGCAGCACTGGCCCCGGTCGTTCGGCACCTGGAGGACCACCCGCTCGCTGCCCATGTTCAGGGTGTCGTCGGCGTTCATGGTGAACCGGGACAGCCGCAGGTGTCCCTTCCAGCGCTCGAAGTCGGCGGCGGTGCCGGTGGTCGGGGCGTCCCCGGCCGGGGTGTTCAGCGGCGGCGAGTAGTAGAGGTAGACGTAGCGGTTGCTGGCGAAGTTCGGATCGGCGGCGACGCCCTGCAACCCCTCCTCGTCGTGGGTGTAGACCGGGATGTTGCCGGCGACCTTGGTGTTGCCGGCCGCGTCGGTGACCCGGACCGTGCCGTTGCGGGCGGTGTGCACCACCGACCGGTTCGGCAGCACGGCCAGGGACATCGCCTCGCCGATCTCGGCCGAGCCGGTGGCGAGGGTGACCTGCTGGTAGTCGGCGGCGGGGACCGGATCGGCCTGGGCCGCCGTCGAGGGCAGCGCGGCGAGGATCGCGGCGGCGGTGCCGACCGTCGCGATCGCGGACGACCACGGTCGTCGTCTGCTGGGGTGCGGTGACACGGGAACCTTCCTTCTTGGCGGGGTGTGCGGCCGCCGCCCCGGGTTGCGGGGCGCGGCGCGCGGTGGGGGTGGGGAGTGCCGGCGGGGTCAGCCGCCGTAGACGTTGAGGTCCCAGAGCGAGTAGCCCCACTGGGTGGCCCGCTGGGTACCGGTGATCCGCAGGTAGCGGCCGTTCGCCGAGATCGGCATGTCGTCGACGCCGCCGTCGCCGGTGGTCGTGGCGTAGACCTGGGTCCAGGTCGCGTTGTTCGGCGAGACCTGGATCTGGTACGCCCGGCCGTACGCCGTCTCCCAGTTCAGTCGGACCCGGTTCAGCGGGTACGACGCGCCGAGGTCGACGGTGATCGACTGCGGGTCGCTGTACGCGCTGCCCCACCGGGTACCGGAGTTGCCGTCGACCGCGTTCGCCGCGACGTGCGGGCTGTTCGGCTCGACGCTGGTGGCGGTGACCGACTTACCCCGGGCCAGGTCGGTGACGGGCGGCTGGGACGGCCCGTCGGTCCTGATCCGCACGTTCCGGTAGCTGATGTCCAGCCCGGCGCCGTCGTTCTGGAGTCCGATGTAGCCGTTGGCGATGTCCCGGCTGCTGACGTAGTCGTTCACCTTGACGCCGTTGAGCCAGACCTCGACCCGCTGGCCGTGCACGCCGATCTCGTAGGTGTTCCACGAGCCGGGCGGGTTCAGCGCGGCGTCCCGGATCGCGGCGTTCGGCGCGGAGAAGCTGTAGACGCTGCCGGTGGTCCGGGACGGGTCGCCGTCGGTGGCGTCGATCTGGATCTCGTGACCGGCGTCGACCGGCCGCCACGGGTCACCCTGCGGGTCGGGGAAGCCGATGAAGACCCCGCCGTTGTCGTCGCCCGGCATCATCCAGTCGACCTTGAGCGAGTAGTTGCCGAAGGTACGGACCGGATACCAGAGCAGCCCCATCCCGCCGAACGAGGTCAGCGTGCCGTCGGCCAGGGTGAAGCCGCCCGGCCCGGCCTGCCGCCACTGCCCGAAGGACTCCTGGGTGCCGTCGAAGAGCGCGGTGTAGCCGGCCTCGGGGCGGCAGTCGGCCGGGGCGGCCCCGGCGGCCACCCGGATCCCGCCGAGCAGCATTTCGGTGAAGAACGGATCCGAGTACGACTCGTCGGTGTGCCCGAGCCCGGTGTACCAGGCACGCCCGCCGCCGTAGTTCTGGCACCAGGTGATCGGGTGGTCGCCACCCATCGAACCGCCGCTGTACGACGACTCGTCCAGACTGGCCAGCACCTTCACCCGGGACCGGGGATTGGTCCGGTAGTTGTACCACTCGTCGGTGCGGGTCCAGGTCGGGCCCAGGTGCGAGGTGGAGACGTTGCCCCGGTCCTCGACCCGGATGGTGGCGTGCTGGGTCGCCGGATGCGAGGCGAAGTACGCCCCGGCCAGCCCGCCGTACCAGGGCCAGTCGTACTCGGTGTCGGCGGCGGCGTGCACCCCGACGTACCCGCCACCGGCCGCGATGTACGACTCGAAGGCGCTCTGCTGGCCGGCGTTGAGTACGTCGCCGGTGGTGTTCAGGAAGACCACCGCCTGGTACTGGCCGAGGTTGCCGGTGCGGAACGCCGCCGCGTCCTCGGTGGCGGTCACGGTGAAGCCGTTGGCGGTGCCGAGCTGCCGGATCGCGGCGATCCCGGGTGCGATCGAGGAATGCCGGAAACCGGCGGTCTTGGAGAAGACCAGCACCCTGGTCAGCGGGGCGGCCCCGGCCGGTGCCGGTGTCACCACCGTGACCGCGCCGGCCAGGGCGAGCCCGGCAGCCACGGCGGCGGCTGCCAGAGTGCGAAGACGTCTGCGCATGCGAACTCCTTGCGAGGGGTTGGGGCCTGGCGGTCCGGTCGCGGTCAGGGCAGGGTCCAGTTCTGTGCGGCGGTGCTGTTGCAGTCGTAGATCTGCAACTGCCGGCCGTTGCCCGGGTTGGAGGCGGGGATGTCCAGGCAGCGGTTGGCCTGCGGGTTGCGCAGGCTGCCGTTGGCGCCGGCCACCCACTGCTGCGCCCCGGTGCCGTTGCAGGTCCAGAGCTGCACCAGGGTGCCGTTGGTGGTGCCGCTGGCCGCCACGTCCAGGCACTTGCCGAGGGCCCGTACGGTGCCGTCGCCGGGCAGCGTCCACTGCTGGTTGGCCGAGCCCGCGGTGCAGTCCCACATCTGCACCCGGGTCCCGTCGGCGGTACCACCCGCGTTGACGTCGACGCACTTGTTCATGCCCCGGATCGGCCCGGTACGCGGCCCACCGCCACCGGTCGGGGTGCTCACCCCGGCGCCGGTGAAGGTGTAGCTGTCCAGGTCGAGCAGGGCTCCGCCGCTGCCGCCGGTGAAGACGACGTAGAGGTCGTGGGTGCCGTCGTCCGGCTTGGTGACCGGGGCGGTGACCTCGGTGTAGGTGTCCCAGCCGCCGGTGTTCGGCACGGTGACCCGGGCGACCTCCGGGCCGGTCGGCGAGTCGTACCGGAACGAGACGACGTTGCCGGCCTTGTCCGACGAGACCCGGGCCCGTACCCCGGTGATCCCCTTCAGGCTCACCGCGTGGTGCCGTACGTACTCGCCGGTCTGGATGTCGCCGAGCCGCCGGCCGCCCTCGGCGCCGGAGGCGTTGATCACCTGCGGGCCGTGCACCGAGACGTAGTGCTCGGCTTGCCACTGCTTGGGCCAGAGTGTGACCTCGTGCTGCCCGGCCAGCGGCACCGAACCGGTGGCGCCCCGGTCGGTGTAGCTGGCCCGCAGCACGAAGAAGAGCACCGCGTCCGGGCCGGAGTGCACCGGGCCGGTGTTGACGGTGAAGCCGCAGCCGGTGCCCTCCCCTTCCTCGTGGGCGTGTTCCTGGTGCCCGAGCGCGGCCCGGATCACCACGCTGGCGCAGGGCACGGTGCCGTCCTGCGGGTCGGTCGCCGTACCGGTGGAGGTGAGGTTCTCGTCCCAGGAGAAGAGGCCGCCGTTGGGGACGCCGCCGAGGGTGACGGTCGGCCGGTTGTTGCCGACCACCACCGCGACCTGGGTGGTGCCGGAGCGGCCGGTGCCGTCGTGGACGGTCAGCCGGGCGCGCTTGTCCCCGTTGCCGGTGTAGGTGTATGTCGGGTTCGCCGCGGTCGAGTCGACGGTGCCGTTGCTGTCGAAGTCCCAGGCGTACGTCAGCGGGTCGCCGTCCGGGTCGGTGCTGCCGGCGCTGGAGAAGCTGACCTGGAGCGGGGCGAGCCCGTTGTCCCGGTTGACCGAGGCGACGGCGGTGGGGGAGCGGCCCCCGGCAACGTAGTTGATTTTGTAGAGGCCGGCGGCGACGTCACCGGAGAAGTAGCCGTTGCCGTACTCCAGCAGGTAGAGCGAGCCGTCCGGGCCGAACTCCATGTCGATCGGGTGCACGAACTGCATGCCGGCGAGGACCGGCTCGATGACGGTCGGGTTGCCGGTACGCGGGTTGCCGTTGTCGAACTGGACCTCCTTGATCCAGTTGCGGCAGTACTCCGTGATGATCAGCTTGTTGTCGTAGTACGCCGGCCACTTCACCTCGGAGTCGAGGTTCGGGTCGTGGTGGTAGACCTCGGCGTGGTTCGGCGAGCCGCAGCCGCCCGGGTTGTCCAGCGCCGGCCACTCCTTGCTGCCGCCGTGCTGCTCCCAGACCAGCGCGCCCCGGGTCGGCGGCAACTGCCGCTGGCCGGTGTTGTTCGGCGAGTCGTTGACCGGGCCGGTGCTGCCGCCGCAGGGGAACCAGCCGCGCGGCGATCCGGTGGCGAAGTTCCAGTCGTTGTACGCGACGTTCGGCCCGCCGCAGTACGGCCAGCCGTGGTTGCCCGGCGCGGTCGCCCGGTTGTACTCGTCGTACGCCGCCGGCCCCCGGTTGGCGATCGTGGCACCCGCGTCCGGCCCGACCTCGCCCCAGTAGAGGGTGTTGGCGTTCTTCTTGTCGACCCAGATCCGGTACGGGTTGCGTACCCCCATGATGTAGACCTCGGGACGGGCCTGCGCGGTACCCGGCGCGAAGAGGTTCCCGGCCGGGATGGTGTAGCTGCCGTTGTCCTCCGGATGGATCCGGTTGATCTTCCCGCGCAGGTCGTTGGTGTTGCCCGAGGTGCGCTGGGCGTCGTACTGCGGGTCGCGGCCGGCGCGCTCGTCGATCGGCGCCATCCCGGCGGAGTCGCCGCCGGAGTTGGTGTTGTCGCCGACCGCGAAGTAGAGGTTCTCGTCGCTGTCCCAGGTCATCGAGCCGGCCGAGTGGCAGCAGAGCCGCCGCTCGGTGGGCCACTCGATCAGCTTCGTCTCACCGCCCAGTTGCAGCGTGCTCGGGTTGAAGGTGAACCGGGAGATCCGGTTGACCAGCGGGGTGGCGACCGGCGAATAGAACAGGTACACCCAGTGGTTGGTGGCGAACCGCGGGTGCAGGGTGATGCCGATCAGCCCGTCCTCGAACCGGGCGTCGAGCGGCAACGTCAGCGCGACAGTGGTCGAGCCGCTGGCCGGGTTGTAGAGCCGGACCTGCCCGCCGCCGGAGCTGGAGCCCCGGTTGATGTAGAGCACCTTGCCGTCGGGCAGCACGGACAGCTCGATCGGCTCGCCCATTCCGAGCCCGCCGTCGAGTTTGACCTTTTCGAACTGGCTTGTCGGTGGGGGCGCGGCTGCTGCCGGTGGGGCGGCGACGCCGACCGCGACCAGCGGCGGCAGCAGCGCCGCGACGGTGGCCAGCACGACGGCGGCGACGGTACGACGCGGAGGGGTTCTTCGGTTCATTGGCGCGCTCCGGCGGTTTCTGGGTGGTGGTGGGCGGGGCGGTTCTGCCCCGGCGGGACGGGGGCGTACGGGCCCGGGGGTCGGGACCCGACAGGGCCCGGTCGACCCCGGGGCGGGATGGGTGGAACCCGCCGGACGTGGCGCGTCAGGCGGGGACCAGGTCGAACTTCTCCCAGGGGCCGATCGCGTCCCGGTTGGCGATCAGTGCCGCCGCGCCGCCGTCCTCGGCGACGACGTACTTGTTGTTCACCGTCGCCCGTAGGCTGACCGAGCCGTCCGAGTTGCGGACCAGGGCGAACGTCTCCCACCCCCCGGCCGAGGGCCGGTTCGCGATCAGCGGGTTGGCCCCGGCGTTCTCCGCGCAGACGAACTGGTTGTTCACCCGGGCCCGCAGTCCGATGTTGCCGCCGCCGAGGTCGACCTGGTCGAACTGCTCCCACGACCCGACGGCGGCGGCGTTGGCGATCAGGTTGCCGGCGCCGGCGCTGCTGGCGCTGACGTACTGGCCGTTGGCCTGGGCGCGCAGCGCGACCGCGCCGGTCGGCTGGGTACCGCCGGTGAGGATCCGGAGCGCGTCGATCATGCCGACCGAGGTGGTCTTGTTGACGATCCGGATGGTGTGCTGGCCGTTGGTCAGCCCGGTCCTGCGCCAGACGACCTGCTGGGCCTGGCGGGCGCCGGAGGCGTTCAGGTTGACGTTGGCCTGGAGCACATCGTCGAGATAGACGTCGACGTTGCCCATGTCGCTGAAGCGTTCGGAGAGGTATTCGACGCCGGTCCCGGTGAAGGTGTAGGAGGCGGTCGCCCCGACCGTGGTGCTGTGGTGGGTGTCGTCGTTGTAGTCGCCGTACCCGCGTGCGGTGGTGAGGTGCCAGTTGGCGTCGTAGCTCAGCAGCGTGTTGTTCACCAGGTCGCCGCCGCCCGGATTGCCGGGGCCACCGCCGAGGCCGAGCGTGGAGGCGGTGCCGGAGAGCGACTTCGCGCCCTGGTTGGCGCTGCCGGTCAGCGTGGCGGCCGAGTAGTTCGACAGCGGCTTGCCGGTCCGCTCCACCAGGTAGACCGCGTTCGCCGTCGTGGCAAAGGTGATCTCGCCGGCCGAGCTGGTCGTCAGGACGGCGTTGTCCGAGGTACGCCGGACGCGTACCTCCTGGCCGCCCCACGGGTTCACCACCCGGGCCTGCTTGCCGTGCAGGCTGCGCAGCCCGACGTACTTGATCTCGCCGGCCTCCCGCTCGGAGCTGACCAGGAAGCCGTCCTTGGCCAGCAGGGTGAACTTGCCGACGAAGCTTGCGTCGGTCGGCACCGCCGGGAAGACCCGGATCTTGTCGTTGTACGACTGCATCAGCGACTCGTTCATCGCCGCCAGGTGGATGCCGAGGTACTCGAAGACCCCGTTGGTGTTGTTGGTCATCCCGTTCGGGTAGTTCTGGTACTTCTGGAGCATCGTCTTCATGCCCTGGAACGCCTGGTTGCCGAGCCCGAGCCTGGCGGCGTGCACGTGGTCGTTGGCCCAGACGTTGCCGTACGGGTGCGGCCGGACGTTCCAGGTGTTCACCGCGGTCTGGTGGTCCGGGTAGCCGATGCCGGTCAGGTCGTAGGGCCAGACGAGTTCCAGCGCCACGTTCTCGCCGTTGCGGGTCGGCGACGACGGCGGATCGTGCGGCAGGTACGCCCCGTTCGAGATCTGGTACGGCGCCAGGTTGTTGACGATGTTCTGCCAGTTGGCCCGCAGCCCGGAGTCCAGCCCGAGCTGCTGGCTGACCTGAATCGTCAGCGGGAAGAGCAGCCGTACCGCCGCCAGGTCGGTGATCGCGTTCCGGACGTCCCAGTAGGTCTCGTGGGCGTTGGAGTTCGCGATGTAGTAACGCCCGGAGGAGTCCCGGCTCAGGATGTCCTCGTAGAACTTCACCGCCTCCCGCATGTACGGGTACGCGGTGTTCCGCAGGTACGCCTCGTCGTTGGTGTACCGGTACTGCAGGTACATGTTGTAGGCGGCCTCGGTGCCGGTGGAGTAGAGGTCGTTGACGTAGTCGCTGTTGATGGTGCCCCGGGCGTTGCCGTCCCAGCCCATCGTCTCCGGCACCCAGAGCCCGTCACTGCCGTACCGAGTGGTGGTGTAGGACTTCAGCGCGGCCAGGTTGCGGCTGTAGAGCCGGTTGAACCCGGCCATCAGGTCGACGTGGTTGCTCGCGTAGAACGAGTTGTAGACATCGCGCTGGTTCCAGTACCAGTAGCCGTTGCTCCACTTGGAGTTGTCCTGGGTCGCCCGGAAGACTCCGTTGATGAAGTGCAGCGGATAGTTGCCGAAGCCGCCCGCCGCGATCATGTAGGTGGCCAGGTAGTAGACGTTCTCCAGGTAGTCGGCGTCCCCGCCCGCGCTGGAATACTGCACGAACGACTTCGCCCAGAAGTTGTGCCACCAGTTGCGGTAGTTGTTCAGCGTGGTGGCGTAGCCGGTCGCCTTCACCGCCGCGAGCTGGTTGCGGGCCTGCTGCACCGAGTTCTGCCCGGGGGAGTTGATCCGGGAGGCGGCGGTGAACCAGACGGTGTAGTTGCTGGTCGGGGTGATGTTCAGGCGTACCCGGGTGCCGTTGACCGTCTGCGAGGTGTAGCTCGCGCCTTCGACGGTGGCCGCCAGGGTGTAGCCGAAGTTGTTCGGATCGGCCTGGCCCCGGCTGATCCCCACCCCGGTCGAGTCGGTGAAGGTGCTCGCGGTGCGCCAGGTGGTCAGGTTCGGCACGTCCGCGATGTTCTGGACGCTGTTCAGGTCCCAGAGACTCAGGTCGAGCCCGACACTGGTGACGCCCGGCCGGCTGTCCTCGACGTGGATCCCCATCACCTCGGAGTTGGGCGAGCCCATGATGGTGACGGCGCGATTGTTGTCGTACTTCGTGGTCAGTGTTCCGTCGTAGAGCGACAGCCGCTGCTGGAACGTGGTGTAGCCGGTGTCCATCTGCGGGTTGCTGAACAGATTGACGTTGCCGGCCGCGTAGGTCGACTGCTGGGCCAGGTCGACTCCGGAGACCTGCATCGACAAGCCGTTCTGGTTCCACACCATCGCCCCGGTCTTCCCGTTGCCGACGGTGAGCCCGTGCAGCGGGTTGGTGTTCGGCCTGTTGTAGACGATGTCGTGCTTCGACAGGTAGTTGGCATAGTTGACGTTCAGGGTGCCGGTGCTCGAATTGAACGCGGCGTCCGTGGGCGCCGCAGCGGCCGGGGCAGCCGGGCCGGTGGCGACGAGGCCACCGGTGAGCAGGGCGGCGAGCATGACACTGATCGGCGTACTCACCTTCATCGACACGATCCCTTTCTAGATCGTCCGGTGGGTGGCGTCTCGCGCCCCGGAGGCCGGTGCAGCTCCCCATCCGCCGAAAACGGGGAGCGACGTCGAGACGGACCGGGCCGGTGAAGCCGCCCGAGGTCGCCTGACCTGCGGGTAACCATCGACCCATGTCTGTGACTTGCAGTTAACATTGGATGTCTTGCATCCGTCAATCCCTTGCCGTGATCTTTTTGGACCTACTGGCGGTAGGTTGCAGGCTGAGATCGGGCAAATACATCGGAGGTATATCCGGTCGGGGCGCGGGTCGGCGAGGCGGCGGGTCAGCAGCACCGCCAGCACGAACAGTGGGATGCCCACGATCAGCGGGATGCCGGCAGGCAGGCTCAGCATGAACGCCCAATCGAGCAGCCTGAAGCGGTATCGCAGGTTTATGCCGCCATTCCCGCCGCCGGGCGCGCGGGCGCGCAGTGGGGTAGACCCGACCTCCGTTCCGGGTGCTAGGTCCACTGACTTCGCCCTCGATCCCGACGAGGGTGACTGGCATGACCAAGTCGGACGACCGGATCGCTCGATGGAGCATCCGACATCCATGGTGGGCGACCAATGTGTGGCTCGCCTTCGTCGCCACCACCGTGGTGCTGGGCGGCATGACCCAAGCCACACAGGCAGAGTTCAGCGAGTACGGGGTGGGTGAGTCCGCCTGGGCCGAGGAGCCCCCGAAGGCGGCCGGCCTCGAGCGGCCGGGGGTCGAAAGCGTGCTCGTGACCCCCGGCGGGCCCGAGGGAACCGCCGCGATCCAGGGCGCGGCGGCGCGGCTCGCGCCGCTTGCGGAGGTGGCGGAGGCCGGTGAGCCGGTGCTCTCGCCGGCGGGTGTCCTGGAACCAGTGACGGTGATGGCATTTACCCAGAGGAGGAGTTAGTGCTGCACAGCATCTCTCGTCGGAATGTCTTCAGGGCCGGGTTGGCCGCGGGCGCTGGCGCAGTGATAGGACTGACTCAATCGGCGCCCGCGAGTGCGGCGAGGCGAAGCGTGATCGCGTTCGTCGGGGTCACGGTGATCGACACCACCGGTGGGCAGCCAATGCCAGACCAAACCGTGGTCGTCGAAGGGGATAGGATCATCGGGCTGGGTGGGCGGCACGATATCCGCGTCCCGCGTGGTGCGACGGTCGTCGACGGCACGGGAAGGTTCCTGATCCCGGGTCTGTGTGACATGCACGTCCACAGTGACGTACATGAGGCGATCATCCCGCCGCTGTACATCGCGAACGGGATCACCACGGTGCGCGAGATGTCGGGAGCCGACCATCTCCACCGATGGCGGGATCGGGTCGAGGCCGGCAGCCTGCTGGGCCCACGCTCGATCATCGCGAGCCCTTTGATCGACGGCGCTCCGGGTCTTTGGGCGGGCCTGAACGCGGTCTCGTACATCGAGGTGACCAACGAACCGGAGGCGCGAGCGGCGGTTCGCCGGGTCGTGCTGGACGGTGCGGACTTCGTCAAAGTCTACTCACGACTGTCCCCCGAGGCCTACTTCGCCGTCGCTGACGAGGCCCGACGCCAACAAATTCCGTTCGCCGGACACTGCCCCGACAACGTGCCGATCACCGAGGCCAGTCAGGCCGGGCAGCGCAGCCTCGAGCACATGTGGGGGACCTGGTACTCGACCTCCAGCCGGGAAGCGGAGATACGCCGGGCGATCGCCGAGATCCGGATCGAGCCTGGTGACTACAACAGCTGGTTCAACCAGGTGCATCCGGTGAACTGGCTGGCCGCGCACAGCTACCATCCCGGCAAGGCGGCGGCGGTCTTCGCCGGATTCGTTGCCAACCAGTCCAGGCAGGTCCCGACCCTCATCGCGATGCGGGCAATCGCCATGCCCGACGAGGTGTCGCGAACCGACGAGCGGCTGAAATATCTGCCGGCCGTTACGGCCGGGGAATGGTGGTGGGCGCTGGACGAGTTGTTCGCGGCCGGCCGCGGTCCGACCGAAGTTGCCCAGCACCGGGAGCTTTTCGACCGCCAGCTCCGGCTGGTTGACGAGATGCGCCGGGCCGGGGTGCCGATGCTGGCGGGCACCGACAGCGCCACGCCGGGGTGCTTCCCCGGGTTCGCCTTGCACGATGAGCTGGCGCTGCTCGTGCAGGCGGGGCTCACCCCCATGCAGGCGCTCCAAGCGGCGACCCTCGAGCCTGCCCGGTTCCTCGGCCGGCAGGACCACGAGGGGACGATCCGCCGCGGCAACCTAGCCAACCTGGTGCTGCTGGACGCCGACCCGCTCGACGACATCCGCAACACCCAGCGGATCCAGGCGGTGGTGGTGCGGGGCCGATTCATCTCCGCCAAGGAGCGAGAGCGCATGCTCGCCGGGGTCGAGGCCGCGGCGAGGGAAGTCCCCGCCGATGCCCGCGCCACGGTGGGCTGTCCCTGCATGGGCCGATCAAGCTGATCACTGCCACTACTCTGATCACTCCCATGCGTATCGCGGGTTAGTGAACCTTTTTCAAGGTTCCCTTGCGGTCCGACGGACCGCAAGGCCGGACGCGGTCCGTAAGCGCCGCGCGGTCCAGGTTGAAAAGGGTTCAGTGGTCAGCTACTACACTCTGCCCGCTTACCGGCAACGTCCGCGACCGCAGGCCACGGTCTTGGTAACGCCGGGCGTGATTCCGTAGATCCAGGGATGCTCAGCCACCAGGGCGGCGCCAGTCCCTGCGGTGATAGGGCTTCATTTTCTGCCAGCGTTTCATAATCGCTGTCTCCCGTCGGCGGAATTGGACGGGGGCGGCGCCAGGCTCCGACCTAGGCGTCGCCCCCGTAGGTACCCACCCGGTTGAGAAGGTCACGGAGGCGGACAAGTGCCTGATTCCAGTGACCCAAGAGATCCTGTGCCGCCGGCCCGATCCTTGCCAGTTGGTCGCGGTCATTGACGAAGGGGTGCTGCACCGCCGGGTCGGAGACGCGGAGGTCATGCGCGACCAGTTTGTAGGTGTGATAAGGATCCACAAGCAACGACCGTTAACTGCACTTGAGTTCGAGCCGTGGTACAGGACGCCGGAGAGGGGGCCTTTCTAGCGAGGCGGTCGCTGGTGAACGGACCCAATGCGAGCCGCTCGCTGTCGTCAGGTCGACCGGAGGCGGACGATCAGAGAGGCATCAGATCGAGCTCGCAGTTGGCGCGCGGCCGTGCCGCCGGGCGTGGCGACCTGTAACCTGACGCCGGCGTTTACGCGTTGCGCGCTGGCGTGGTGATGGAGCGGGAGTACGGCTGGACGGAGGCCGGCAAGGCCAGCGCGGCCCGGCACGGCGTCTCCGGGCAGGAGTCGATCGAGGCGCTCTACTCGCCGCAGCGGATCGAGAGCCACATCGGGACGTTGCTGCTGGCCGTAGCCGGCCTGGCCGACACCGCCCGGGTGATCGCCGTGCTCTGCGAGCGGGTCGGGAAGGTCAGCAGCTACGCGATCCTGGCGGTACGGCCCGCCACGCCCGAGGAGGTCAAGCAGTGGATGGAGGGCGCCCGATGACCGCGAACCGGGACCCGCGGACGATGAGCCGCGAAGAGCTGGTGGCGTATTTCGACCGGGGCGGAGACATCTCGGACCTGCTACGCGATGCGGCCAGGGGACCTGACCTGGGGCCGGCCCCGAGTCCGGACAGCATACCGATGATCGTGACCGGAGTCCGGCTCTCCTCCGCGACCGTGCGACGGCTGGACGCGCTCGCGGGTAACGACAAGGGCGGTCGTTCCGGCCTCATCCGCCAGGCGATCGACGAGTTTCTTGCCCGACACTCCGATGCTGGGTGAGGGCGACCAGTTCCGCTTCGGTGAGCTGGTCGCCGTCGCCGTCGCCGTCGTCGCCCGCCGCGAGCAGTGCGGTCAGTAGGTCGTCCTGTCCACCGGTACGGGACTGCGCACGCTTGCGCGCCACCAGGTCGATGACGTACTGCCGCAGGAGCCGGCGGCCCTCCTCCCTGGACATCGGGGCGTCGGTCACGAACGGCGGGTGCATCGCCGCGATGGTCCAGGCTCGGAACCGGCCGTGGTCGATCGACGGCAACACAAGCCGAGCCGAGTGGCGCGGCGGAAGTTCGACTGCGTCGCACCGAATCGCGTAGCGCACCTCCGTGGAAGGTCGACTACCCGTCGTCCCGAGCACCCCGGGGGCCGCCGGCGGAGCCCGGCCACACGATGACGCCGGCGAACCGGGTGGTTGCCGAGGGCACCTGGCCGCAGGAGCGTGGCCGGCGGATCGACTACCTCTTCGTCCGCTGCGTCCACCACGGGCCGACCCTGGACGTCCTCGACTGCCGGCAGGTCTTCGCCCAGCCCGTGGACGACGTGTGGGCCAGCGACCATTTCGGGGTCCTCGCGGACCTCGGGATCCCGAGCAGGGCACCCGCCACCCTTTACTGAAGGTAATCCGGCCGAGTGGATCCGGCGCGCTCCTCGTGCGGCTGCTCCCCGTCCGGGCCTGTCTCCGGACGCCGGGTTCGCGATGCGACTGACATCGGTGGTGCCGGTGCCGTCGCACCGGACCGGCATGGCGGCGTAGCCGACCAATCCTTCCGGAACTTCTCCGATACCAGGGCTGATGTAATCGGAGGTAACGTATCGACAGGCCGGCCACGGGTGAACCCGATAGACGGTTCGGGAGTGAGCACTGTGGTCGCGGAGCGCACGGCGCCGGGTCCGTCGTACCCTCTCCATGCTCCCGCAGGAGGCGTCGGTGCCGGCAGTCCCGCACTGCGGCGGTGCCGCGAGGCGCGGCGCCCGCGAGCCCTGGAAGTTTCCGAAACGAACCTTGTATTTTTCTGTTCGGTCTGCGAGTCTTTGCCCGTCGATAGACAGCTGTTGTGACGCCCGACGGACATAGTGCTGAACTTGAGTGCTGCGGATCAGCCCCCTGGCCAGCGCTGGTCGACAGGAGGGGACAGCAGCCCGCGCGTCCACGGTGGGCACCGGAACGGGGCATTCAGGCTCGCCCGGTGAGCGCGTTTCATCTGGGCACTCGGCAGAGAGGACAGGTTGATGAGGGCAGCGAATCTACTCACCGTGTCGATGGTCCTGGTGACGGGCGTCCTGACAACGGCCGCCTGTGGGGCTGGGGATTCGGACGGCGGCGGCGGTAGCGGCGGCAAGGTCACGATGAGCTTCTGGCACAACGCCACGACGGGTCCTGGTAAGGCCTTCTGGGAGAAGACCGTCGCCGACTTCGAGGCCGCCAACCCAAACGTGAAGATCGAGATCCAGTCCATCCAGAACGAGGACCTGGACGGCAAGCTCCAGACCGCGCTGAACTCCGGGGACGCCCCTGACGTGTTCATGCAGCGCGGCGGCGGCAAGATGGCCGCGATGGTCAAGGCCGGCCAGTTGCTGGACATCACCGGCGGGATCAGTGACGCCACCAAGAAGGTGGTCTCGGAAGGCTCGTTCAAGGCACAGACGATCGACGGCAAGGTCTACGCGATGCCGGTGGCGGTGCTGCCCGGCGGCTTCTTCTACAGCAAGGACCTTTTCGGCAAGGCCGGCATCACCCAGCCGCCGACCACGCTCGCCGAGCTGCGGACCGCCATCGACAAGCTGAAGGCCGCGGGCACCCAGCCGATCGCCCTCGGGGGCAAGGACGCCTGGCCGGCCGCCTTCTACTACTACTTCTTCGCGCTGCGCGAGTGCAGCACCAGCACGGTCACCGAGACCGCCAAGAGCATGGCCTTCGACGACTCCTGCTGGCTGAAGGCCGGTCAGGACGTCCAGAGCTTCGCCGCGACCCAGCCGTTCAACAACGGCTTCCTGACGACATCGGCCCAGCAGGGCGCGGGCAGCTCTGCCGGTCTTATCGCCAACCACAAGGCGGCGATGGAACTCATGGGCGCCTGGAACCCGGGTGTCATCGCCTCGTTGACGCCGGACGAGAAGCCGCTGCCCGACCTGGACTGGTTCCCGTTCCCCAGCATCGATGGCGGCGCGGGTGAGCCCGGCGCCATCCTCGGTGGCGTCGACGGCTACTCCTGCTCCGCGCAGGCCCCCAAGGCGGAGTGCACCGCCTTCCTCAACTTCCTGGTGCAGACGCCCGTGCAGGAGGCCTACTACAAGGCATTCCAGGCGCCGCCGGTGAACGGCGAGGCGCAGGGCGTGGTGACCGAGCCGCATCTGAAGTCCGTGCTCGCGGCCTACAACAAGGCCCCGTTCGTCTCGCAGTGGCTCGACACGGTCTACGGGCAGAAGGTCGGCAACGCCCTCAACACCGCCGTGGTGAACCTGCTGGCCGGTAAGGGCAGCCCCGAGGACATCGTCAAGGCGGTCAAGACCGCCGCCAAGAGGGCCTAGAGATCCGTACATGAAGTTCGACACAGACCGCGAGAGCGTACAGCTCGCGCAGGACCGGTCGGCGGGTGTGACGGCGGTCGGGGGTGGCGCGCCTGTCGTGCCGCCCCCGACCGGGCGCCGTGCCCGGAAGGGCATCGGGTGGCCCGCCCGGCTGGAGATCGCGCTGATGACGGGGCCGACGCTGCTCGTCTTCCTCTCCTTCGTCATCTTCCCCGTGGCCATGGCCGCCTACTACGGCTTCTTCAGCTGGCAGGGGTACGGCCCGCCCACGGAGTTCGTCGGCCTGCGCAACTACGTGCTCGTCTTCCAGGACGGCACGTTCATCGACGCGTTGCAGCACAATGCCGCGATCGTCGTGCTGTCGCTGGTGTTCCAGGGGCCGGCCGCCGTCCTGCTCGCCCTGCTGCTGAACCGGCGGATGCGGGGCCAGACGCTCATCCGGGTACTCGTCTTCGTCCCCTACGTGATCTCCGAGGTGGTCGTCGGCACCGGCTGGAGCCTGATGCTCCAGGGCAGCGGCGCCGTCAACGCCGTCCTCCAGGATGTCGGACTGGGGTGGTTGCAGAGCGAGTGGCTAGCCGACCCCGAGAAGGCGATCTGGACCCTGATGGGCATCCTCACCTGGAAGTACATCGGCTTCGCCGTGATCCTCTTCCTCGCCGGGTTGCAGGGCATCCCGGACGAGCTGCTGGAGGCCGCGGCGATCGACGGGGCGTCCTACTGGCAGATCCAGCGCCGTATCACGCTGCCGCTGCTCGGGCCGACGATCCGGATCTGGGCCTTCCTGTCGATGATCGGTGCCCTGCAACTGTTCGACCTGGTCTACATCATCTGGGGCCAGTATGTCGCCTCGACGGCCGGGACGTCGACGATGGCCACGTACATGGTGGCCAACGGCCGCAACGCGGGCGAGTACGGCTACGGCAACGCCGTGGCCGTGGTCCTGTTCTTCCTCTCGCTCGTCGCCGCGCTGTCCTACCAACGGTTCGTCCTGCGCCGTGACACCGAGGGCGCGATCACCGGAGGGAAGAGCTGATGGCCGCGACTGCCGTAGCCGCGCGCAGGCCGACCCGGGGCGGCCGGAAGACGGCCTGGGGAAGCCCGGCGGTGTACTTCGTCGCGCTCCTGCTCATCGGGGCGATGCTGGCTCCGGTCGTCTACATCGTCCTCGGCGGCTTCCGCACGAACGCGCAGATCACCACCGACCCGGCGGGGTGGCCGAGCCCCTGGCAGGCCGGCAACTACCTCGACGTCCTGACCGGCGGGGTGTTCTGGCAACAGGTGCTCAACTCCACCATCGTCGCCGGATTCACCACAGCGGGCGTCGTCACCCTCGGCCTCATGACGAGCTTCATCCTGGCCCGCTACCGGTTCCGGGGCCGGGGAGCGATGTATTCACTCTTCGCCGCCGGCCTGATGTTCCCGCTCACCGTGGCGATCACCCCGCTCTACATCCTGGTCAGGACCCTCGGACTGATGAACACGCTGCCCGGGGTGATCCTCCCGCAGATCGGGTTCGCCATCCCGATGACGATCATCATCCTGGTCCCGTTCGTGCGGGCCATCCCGGACGAGATCCAGGAGGCGGCGTCGATCGACGGATGCAGCCGACTGGGCTTCTTCTGGCGCATGGTGCTGCCGCTCTCCAGACCCGGCGTCATCACCGTGGCCATCCTGACCTTCATCGCTAGCTGGAACAGCTACCTGCTGCCGCTCTTCATCCTCAACCGGGAGGAGACCTTCACGCTGCCCCTCGGAGTGCAGGCGTTCGCGTCGCAGTACTCGGTCGACACGGCCAAGGTCCTGGCATTCACCTCCCTGTCGATGCTCCCGGCGTTGTTGTTCTTCAGCCTGTTCCAGCGTCGGATCGTCGGAGGGCTGACCGGCGCCGTGAAAGGTTGACCCCGCCCAGGGCTGTCCGACCGCCGCACGTCTCGGCGCGGAGAGCGCATGGTCTTCCCTCGGCGTCGGGCCCGGCGCTCACCGTACCGGCCGCAGGCGTGCCGGAAGCGAGGCTAGTTGCCGTACGTAGTTGACCCGTCGCGGTGTCGTCTACTGGACCGGCGTGCAGGCCCGCTGGCGCATAAGCCGCGTTGTGGTGCTAGCGGACATGTCGGATCAACGGTTGATCCCTCATCACCCGCACATACCTCGCCTAGCCTGCCGGTACAGGTAGCTGCCGCCAGCCAAGACGGCGCCAGAGGGGGATCTCATGTGCGGAAGACGACTGGTCATGGCGGTGGTGCTGACGCTGGCCACCACGGTGACGACCGCGCCGCCGGCAGTGGCAGCCAGGCCCGGCGAGCCGTTCTACGGTGACGTCAACGACGACGGCCATCGCGATCGGCTCACCGTCTACACCGGTGCTGCCGGCAACCGCGGATGCTTCGTCTCGGTCGCTTACGGCAGGCCGGGCGGCGGCTACCTGCCCCCGGTCGGCCACCGCTACATCGAAACAAATGCCATCCGACCGCACATCTGCCCGGACATGGGTACCGTCGCCGACCTGCGCGGGGACGGCCGCCCGGAACTGCTGCTCGCCTTCAGCGACAACAACAACGCCAGTGGATACCAGGACGTGCTGGTGCTCGACCAGAACTTTCGGTTGGCGTACGACCGGCAGATTGGCGGCGGCTTCCACTGGTTCGTCGGGACTGCGGACTTCAACGGTGACGGTAAGGAGGACGTCTACGTCGAAGGCATCGAGTGCGCGGGGTTCGCCCGCCTGATCAGTGACGGCACCGGAGGATTCCGACCCGACGAGTTCAGATGGGCGGGCGACGTCTCGTCGATCGTCGACGACCTCGACGGCAACGGCACCAGCGAGGCGGTGATCACCTGGTCGTTCCCGAACCATTGCGGGTCCTCCTCCGACGCCGGCACCGGGGTGCTGGTGCTGCACGGCGACGGCCGGATCCAGCACCTCGAACGCTGGATGACCGAGGACGAGTGGTACGTGAGATGGTCCATCAGCAAGGTACGGGCCAACAACGACCGCTTCTACGACGTCCGGACCGAGCACGACAACGGCCGGGTCGACTACCACCTCGGCGCGGCCGACGGCACCTTCGTCCGGGCCCCGAAACTCACCGGCGACCAGGTGTACCTGTCGAAATCCCAGCCGGTCGTCGTGAACGTCACGGCCAACGACTGGATCACCAGCACCGCCCCGATCACGATCAGGGAGTACCCCCGGCACGGCCGGGTGATGATCACCACCGACCGGAAGGTGCGGTACACGCCGAATCCCGGCCAGCGGCAGACCGACCGCTTCGCGTACCAGGTTACCGAGACCAACGGCGTGACGGCGGCCACTGCGGTCCACATCCGCTGGCGAGGCATGTGAGCGCGGACGGGTTACGGCGCGCCGAGTGCTGCCGAATTGGAGTGCGTCCTACGGCAAACGCGGATCAGTGAACCTTTTCAACCTGAACCGCGCGGCGTGCACGCACCGCGTCCGACCCTGCGGTCCGACGGACCGCAGGGAGAGGTTGAAAAGGGTTCAGTGGGTACGTCCAGTTGTCGAAGGATGTCCTGGATGAATGGTGCCTTGCCAGATCTGTATCTCGGCCGGTCATGCTCGTCCGCCGCCGCGAGATCGGTCTTGATCCGGGCGTACTCGGTGGCGAGGTCCGGGTGCCGGCGGAGGTGGTCGCGAAAGAGCAGCAGGTGTCGCCAGCGCCGGGACCCGTTCTCCCAGATGTGCAGGTGGTGGGTGCGCCACGCGATGTCGGGAAAGCAGAACGACCACTTGCGCTGCTCCCGGTCGCCAGGCTCGGGAGCGTGGACCCAGCCGATGGCGCCCAGCTCCGCCACGACGCGGGCGCTCTGGTCATAGTCCTCGACCAGGGCGAGCATGTCGATGATCGGCTTGGCGGCCAGGCCGGGGATCGACGTGCTGCCGATGTGTTCGACGGGGCCGACGAGACGTTTTCCGAGCGCGGCTTCGATCCGGGTCTGCTCGTGAGCGAAGGCGGCCGGCCACCGCGCATCGTACGGAACGATTTTGATGGGATCCCGTCGTCGCGGTGGTCCCTCGGAGCCGGTGCCTGCCGCCACCCGTCCAGGGTATGACGAGGACACCCGTCGCTGTCCGCACTGATCGCTCGGACCTACCACCACCGAACCACCTCCAGTCGGCGTCCAATCTCCGTTCAGGCCGCGCTGGGAGCTTGTCGGAAACCGACACCAGCGATGGAGGCAACCGTGAAACGGACAGGCACTGCACGGATCATCAGCCGGAGATCGGCGTGGACACTGGCGTTGACGCTGGCGCTGGTCGGGGCGCTGGCGAACACCCTACCGGCGCAGGCCGGGGCGCCAGCGGATCCCGGCGCACCGAACCTTCCCAAACTGGCGGCCTCAGCTCCGGCCGGCGTCTCCAACTCGACGCCCGACGCCGCCAAGCGACCCGCCGGCAGCCAGCAGGCGCTGCGCAAGCTGGACGGCACCGCGATGAAGCTGGGTACGAAGGACGCGGGTGCAGCCACCCGCAGAGTCGACGGCACCCGGGCAGAGGCCCCGGGCTGCACGCCGTACATCAGTGGATACGTGACCCGGGTCGGTCTCGACGTGCGGATCGACTACCTGGCGGAAATCGTCTGCAACTTCTACCTCGCGGGCGCCGGCCAGGCGTACCTGATCGAGCGGACGACCGGTTCCCCGTACGACGGGCAGGTGGTCGCGGCCGCTGGTGCGTTCAGCTTCGGCAATGACTACTACGGCTACAGCCTCGGGGCGGTGCTGATCGACGGCCGGGTCTACGACGGTGGTAGCCAGATGGAGATCGGGTTCAATCTGGCGTTGCAAACGCTGGACGGATCAACCTGGGCCGGCTGCTTCGCACTGCCGGCCGGGCAGCGCTACCTGAGCGCGTGCGCCGGCCTTGGCACTCCCACCATTTCCGTGGCGGTCGGGTCCGGAGTCTTCGGCACCGGGCTTGCCCCGAACCGGCTGGCGGTGCTGGCGAGCCTGACGCAGACCGGTTCCGACAGCTATGCCGCGTGGGACGCGGCCCGGCAGAACCAGGCACTCTTGGCCGCGTACATGTTCGACTGGTCCAACGACGGCTGTACCGGGGCTCCGGACAACCCGCTCGGGTTCGCCTTCGAACTCTCCTGCATCCGCCACGACTTCGGTTACCGCAACTACAAGGCGGCCCAGCGGTTCGCGGAGAACAAGGACCGCCTCGACCTCGCCTTCTACGGCGACATGCAGCGGGTTTGCGCGACCTACTCCGACGCGCTGCGGCCGCCCTGCTACGGCCTGGCGACGGTCTACTACGAGGCGGTCCGGATTTTCGGCCGCCCGAACGTCACCGCCGAGCAGCTCAAGGCCGCCGAGGAGCTGATGCCGGAGGGTACGGCCGGCAAGGCCCCGCTCGCCGAGACCCGCTGAGCACAAGGAACGCGCGGCCACCAGCCGGCGACCACTCCTAACGGACCTCGGCCGCCACCTGCCGGAAACGGCGGCAGGCGTACCAGATCGGTCCCCGCCCGGCGGACCCGGCGGTACCCGTAACCCCCGTCAGCGATACGGCACGGTGCACGGTGCGCCTGCGACCAGGCTCGCCGTGCACCGCATGCTCTCGCACCGTCGACAAGACACTGGCACATCCCTCGTACGGCTGCTGCCGGTCCGGGACTACGCTCCGCCCAGTAACCAGAGCTGATCATGAGGACGGCCGAGAAAGTGGACGCGCGGAAGTTCGTAGGCGCGGATGGCAGACGTCAGGCTGGGGGTGCGCCGGCTCCGATCGCGACGACGGACCTGGGAACGGCAGGTGACGGAGGTGGTGGTGGCAAATGACACGGGCTGAGGAATGCTTCGCCCTCGATCTCGTCGAGAACTTTCCTAGTCTGGGGGAGAACCTCGACTTCTACTATCATGATCCGGAAGAGTTCCTTGCGCACGTCTTTTTCGGGGTGGAGGTGACGCGCAAAGTGGTCGCTGCGTACGTCGCCAACCCTGGCGGTGGCGCGGGTGGTGACCAACTCGACTGGCGGGGGGTGCTCAATTTTCTCAACGAGTGCTTGCGGTCCGGCGACGACGCCGTGAGAACCGTGATCGGGACGTCATTCTTGTTCCAGCTTCCACTGCCGGGCCAGGACGGACATCCAATCGTGGAACAATTGGATGATGAGTTGGGCCGGCTCTTCAGGCTCGCGAGACCGAATGGCTGATCAGCTGCTTTGCCGTAACCATCCCGTAGCGTATGACGGCCGGTACCTCGCTCCTACATCAGGTACGCCTACGCCACCACGGCATCCCGGTCGCTGCCATCGGGTCATGATGGGTGCGACGTTGGAATACCTCGTCCAACGGACCGAGTATGCGCTGCACCTCCCGGCGCGCCCGCGGGCCGAGCGCCGTCAAGGCTTGCTCCAGCACGTCGCGGTGCTCAAGTGGGTCACAACAGGGGCAGCCCGCGTTGGCGGCGTCCTGCAGCAGGCGTGCGGACGGCCCATGAACGGCGCGTTTCCACGCCGCCAGAGCACCAGCGACCGCACCGGGCCACAGACGCGCACGCTCGACGGTCGCGATCTGCCTGACGGTTCCGGCGCTGAGCCCGTCGATCGCCGCAGTCGTGCGGCTTTCACCCCGGCGGGGTAGCCCTGCCCGCATCACCGCCGGTGACCTACGCGCCATCGATCCCTCTGATCATCACCATGAAGACGATGATCGCATTCGCGGGTGTTTGGCGCGAGTCGGTACGCATCCGGATCTGCCGCTGTGTGTGCGTGCTGGCCCGAGCTGGCTCCCTGACGGCGGGGCAACCTTACTGACCGTGACAGCCGCAGGCTGCTCGGAATACGCCCGGTAGCCGGCAGCTACGAGTGCTGGCGGGGCACCTCGGGGGAGATTCGCCGCCACTCGCTCGGAGTGAGACCGTACGTGGCGCGGAACCGTCGGGTGAAGTGGGTCGGGTCGGTGAAGCCCCAGCGGCGGGCCACTGCCGCGATCGTGCGGCCGTGGCTTGCCGGCCGCCGCAACTCCTCGCGGGCGCCCTGCAGCCTTTCGCCGATGATCCACTGTTCCAGGCTGAAGTCGGCCTGGGCGCAGATCTTGTAGAGGTACCGGAGCGAGACGTTGTGCACGGCGGCGATGGTGGCCGGGCGCAGGTCGGGGTCGGCGAGGTGCTGGCGGACGTAGGCGCGGACCTGGGTCAGCAGTGTCTCGGCGAGGACCGCGCGGGTGAGCGGCTCGGCGCGGGCGGCGGAGGCGAGCAGGGCACGGACCAGCTCGATGCTGGCCCGGCCGAGCGCGTCGACGGCCGGGTCGGCGCTGAGCCGCTCGGCGTCCTGGACGACCTGGCTGACGTGGTTGGCGACCAGGTCGTACAGCGGGCTGGTGCGCAGGTTCGCCGCCGCGCGGCGGATCAGGTCGAGCGGGAGGCCGACCTGGTCGATGGGGACCTGGATGCAGCCGGCCGCGCCCTCGCCCGACCAGGAGAAGTCGTACGGTGCGGAGAGGTCGACCATCAACATCTCGCCGCGCGGCACGACCTGCCGGTAGCCGAGCTGTTCGTGGCGGCCGTCGCCGAGGCGCTGCACGGAGAGCGCGATGACCGGGGCGGCGTCCTGGCGGGCCTGCTTGGGCGTGCGCAGCAGCCGGAGGCCGGTGGACCGGGCGGTGAAGATGTTGGCGCCGCCGAGGTTCCACACCTCCAGGCGGGTCCGGACGTCGCCGTCCGGGTCCTCATGGATCACGTACGACGGAACGGACGCCTGCACCATCGCCGCGTAGATCGCCTCGATGCGCTCACGCAGCGGGATGTCCGCCGTATCCAACACGAAACCCATTTACGCCACCCGATGTGCACGCTGAGCCGACAACGGTGCACGCACAGCCCCGGCCCGGCGCGCTCCGCTCACTAGGTTCGCATGCGGTTGTTACGAGAGGGGCGCCGTGCTCAGGGTCTCCGCCGCCCGCATCACGAATGCGACGCCCACCGTGCACGAGGGCGCACCACACGGCATCGCCGACACCCGCAAGCAGCAGTTGTCCGAGGACCTGCTCTCGTTTCTGAGGAGCCTGCCATGACCACGCCCGACACGATCGTCCTCGTCCACGGCTTCTGGGTGACGCCGCGCAGTTGGGAGCAGTGGATCACGCACTACGAGGCGAAGGGCTTCCGGGTGATCGCGCCCGGCTACCCGGGCTTCGAGGTGGAGGTCGAGGCGCTGCGGGAGAACCCGCAGATCATCACCGACGTCACCGTGCCGGCGATCATCTCCAAGATCGAGGGGATCATCCGGGAGCTGGACCACCCGCCGATCATCATGGGCCACTCGGCCGGCGGCGCGTTCACCCAGATCCTGCTCGACCACGGTTTCGGCGCGGCCGGCGTCGCGCTCAACTCCGCACCCACCGAAGGGGTACGGGTCGTTCCGCTCTCCCAGGTGAAGTCCACGTTCCCGGTGTTGAAGAGCCCGGCCAACCGGCACAGAGCCGTCGGCCTCTCCTTCGAGGAGTGGAAGTACGCCTTCACCAACACGTTCACCGAGGAGGAGTCCCGCGCCCGCTACGAGCGTTACCACATCCCGGCCAACGGCGGCATCCTCTGGGGCAGCGTGCTCGCCAACTTCCAGCCCGGCCACCAGGACACCTGGGTCGACTACCACAACGACAACCGGGCGCCGCTGCTGTTCATCTCCGGCAGCGAGGACCACATCATGCCGCCGGCGATCCAGAGGTCGAACGCCAAGCACTACAAGTCCAACACGGTCACGGAGATCAAGGAGTACGAGGGGTACGCGCACCTGCTGCCCGCGCAGAAGGGCTGGGAGGAGATCGCCGACCACGCCCTCGACTGGGCTCTGTCACATGCACGCTGACGTCCGCCTCACGCACATCGGCGGCCCCACCGTGCTGATCGAGGCGGCTGGCTGGCGGTTGCTGACCGATCCGACGTTCGACCCGGCCGGGCGTACCTACGCGTTCGGCTGGGGTACGTCCTCCCGCAAGCTCGCCGACCCGGCAGTACCCGCGGACGCGCTCGGGCCGGTCGACGCGGTGCTGCTGACCCACGACCACCACGGCGACAACCTCGACGAGGCCGGCCGCAGGATCCTTCCCTCGGCGGGCACGGTCGTCACCACCGTCCCCGGTGCGGGCCGCCTCGGCGGCGGTGCGCGCGGTCTCGCGCCGTGGGCGACGACCACGTTGGAGGGTGACGGCCGGCCGTCGATCGAGGTCACCGCCACGCCCTGCCGGCACGGGCCGCCGCTGAGCAGGCCGATCGTCGGCGACGTCGTCGGCTTCGCCCTGCGCTGGGAGGGGCAGCGGCACGGTGTGCTGTGGATATCCGGCGACACCGTGCTCTACGGCGGCGTCCGGCAGGTCGTCGGGCGCATGCCCGTCGGGCTGGCGCTGGTGCATCTCGGCGGGGTCCGCTTCCCGGTCACCGGCCCGCTCCGCTACACGATGACCGCCCGCGACGCCGTCGAATTGCTCGGTGCCCTACGCCCACACACCGCCGTGCCGGTGCACTACGAGGGGTGGCGGCACTTCCAACAGTCCCGTGCCGTCATCGAACGGGAGTTCGCCGATGCTCCACCGGGGGTGCGCGAGCGCATTCGCTGGCTGCCGATCGGCACCCCCACCGACGTGGAGACCTGACCCGTAGCCGTACGGCACAGCTCATCACATCGATGTGCTGGACACCCGACACGCTAGCTGTCAGCCCCGTGGTGTCAGGTAGCCGCGGGAGAAGGCGGTGGCCACGGCCGCCGCCCGGTCGTTGACCCCGAGTTTCGCGTACACGTGCAGCAGGTGGGTTTTGACCGTCGCCTCGCTGATGAAGAGCTGTCGGGCGGCCTCGCGGTTGGTCGAACCCTGGGCGATCAGCTCCAGAACCTCCAGTTCACGCTGGGACAGCGGCTCCGTGGCCGGCTGGCGGATCTGGCCCATCAGCCGGGTCGCGACGGCGGGGGAGAGGACCGCCTGTCCGCGCGCGGCAGCCTCGACCGCCCGGAACAGCTCCTCCCGCGGCGCGTCTTTCAACAGGTACCCGGTGGCGCCGGCCTCGATCGCGGGCAGCACATCGCTGTCGGTGTCGTACGTGGTGAGCACCAGGATCCGGGCCGGCACACCGCGGCTGGCCAGTTCCCTGATCGCGGTGACCCCGTCGGTCCTCGGCATCCGCAGATCCATCAGGATCACGTCGGGCCGGAGCTTCTCCCCGGCGGCGATGGCCTCGGCGCCGTCGCCGGCCTCGCCGAGCACCTCGAAGCGCGGGTCGGCGCTGAACATGCCCCGCAACCCGTCCCGCACCACCGGGTGGTCGTCGACGATCAACAGCGATATCAATCCGCACCTCCGGCGGGGATCGCCGGCAAGGCCGCCGAGATCGCGGTGCCGCCACCCGGCTCGGACTCGATGTCCAACCGGCCCGCGAGGCGCTGTACCCGCTGCCGCATGCCGCCGAGCCCGAACCCTCCGTTCGTGGAGCCGTTGGCCCGCTTGGCGCCGGGCTCGAAGCCGACCCCGTCGTCCCGTACGTCGAGCGTCACCAGATCCTCCATGTAGGACAGGGTCAGGCCGACCCGGCTGGCCCGGGCGTGCTTCGCCACGTTGGCCAGCGCCTCCTGCGCGGTCCGTAACAGTGCCACCTCGACGTCGGCGTGCATCGGCCGGGCGTCACCGGTGGTGGTCAACACCGTGTCGATGTGGTGCACCTCCGCCCAGCGCCTGGCCACGTCGTTGATCGCGTCCGGCAGCCGGGCCTCGGCGAGCATCGCCGGCTCCACCGCGTGCACCGTCCGACGTGCCTCGGTGAGGCTCTCCCGGGCCAGGTTCATCGCGTTCGTCACGTGCCGGCGCGACGGCGACGGCTCGTCCAGGGTCTGCTCGGCGGCCTGTAGCTGGGCGAGGATGCCGGCGAGCCCCTGGGCGAGCGTGTCGTGGATCTCCCGGGCCATCCGCTGCCGCTCGTCGAGAACCCCGGCCTCGCGGGCCTGGACCAGCAACTGGGCGTGCAGGCCGGCGTTCTCCTCCAGCGCCGCCTCCAGCTTGACGTTGGCCTCGTGCAGCTCGACGAGCGCCTGCTTCTGCCTGCGGTTGCGCTGGTCGGCCAGCTCGGCGAAGTAGAAGAACGCGCCGGCCAACACGACGCTGACCAGGCTGATGGCGATCCATTCCGGCCATGCCCCGGCGACGAGGTCGGCCGCTCCACCCAGGTACCCCACCGCCGAGATCAGTGCCGTGGTCGCGACGCCGGCATAGCGCCAGCGGCCTTGCAGGTACAGGAACGCCTGGGGGTAGCCGACGAAGGTGAAGAGGGTGAAGAAGGGCGCGATCGCCACCAGGCCGGCGGCCAGCACCATCAGGCCGGTGTAGTAGAGGCCCATCAGCGGGGCGTTCTGGTGCCACTCCGGGTGGAGGGTGTGGAAACAGAGCAACCAGAGCACGGTCGCGAGCGTGAGCCCGAGGACCGCCGGGACGTGCATCGGCCCGTCCCAGGCCGGCCGCAGCAGCGTGAGCAGGACACTGGCCGCCAGGAGGAGGTACGGGAGGAGCTTGAAGACCGCGATCTCCCTGCGCTCCCAGCGGTCGAACTCCGCACGCAGCTCGGCCTCGATGCTCACGACCTACTCCTCGACGCTCAGCGACCGCCTCATTGACGCACAGCGACCTACTCCTCGACGCTCACGACCTACTCCGAGACGCTCACGACCTACTCCCAGCGGAAGTACCGCGCGGCCAGCCCACCGGCCACGATCGTCCAGCCCAGCATGACAGCCAGGTGCAGCGGCTGCGGCCAGTGCCCGGCCGTCGCATCCTGCAACGATTGCACGGCGGAGCCGAGCGGGCTGAAGTCGCTGATCGTCCGCAGCACGCCGTTCATGTTGTCGCGTGGTATCCAGAGGCCGGCGAAGAACACGATCGGGAAGAAGAGTACGGTCCCGATCGCGCCGGCACTCCTGCCGCTCGGCGCGAGCGCGGCGACGAGCAGACCGATCGCGAACATAGCCAGCGCTGCCAGCACGTAGCCGAGCAGGTAGGCCGGAATCTGCCGGGGCAGGCGTACGTCGAACGCCAGCCGGCCGACGGCCAGCACGACCGCCATGGTGCCCACGGACATGATCGTGGACATCAGTAGCTGCGCGCCGAGCATCATCGCGGGCCTGACCGGGGTGGTCCGCATGCGCCGCAGCACACCCTTCTCCCGGTAGGTGGCGAAGAGCTGGGACAGGCCGTTGAGCGCGAACATGGCGAGGCTCATCGCGACGATGATCGGCACGTACAGGTCGATCACCCGCAGGCCGCCGAGGGACTGGTCGGGTTCCCGGAACGGCGGCACCGCCCCGAAGATGCCGAGCAGGATCGGGGGGAACGCGAGCGCGAAGAACACGAGCATGGGCTCGCGGAGGAACAGCTTGGTTTCGGTGGCGGTAAGCCGGGACAGGGCGGACAAGGCGGTCTCCTCAGGCTTCGAAGGGTCGGCCGGTGAGCGCGACGAAGGCGTCCTCCAGCGAGGTCTGCTCGATCCGCAGGTCGGCGGCGACGACCTGGTTGCGGGCGAGCACGGTGGTCACCGCGTGCAGCAGGTTTCCGGTACCGGTGACCACGAGCTGGCCGCCGGCCCGTTCCACCGACGTGACTTCGGGCAGCGCGGTCAGCACGGCGTGGTCCAGCGGTGCCGACGGCCGGAACCGGATGCGCTGCTGATCGTCGACCCTCGAAACGAGCCCGGCCGGGGAATCGAGCGCGACGAGCCGGCCCGAGTCGATCACGGCCAGCCGGTCGCAGAGCCGCTCCGCCTCCTCCATGAAGTGCGTGACCAGCAGGATCGTCACGCCCCGGTCGCGGACGTCCTCGATCAGGTCCCAGGTGTCGCGTCGCGCCTGCGGGTCCAGGCCGGTGGTGAGCTCGTCGAGTACCGCCACCCTCGGGTTGCCGATCAGCGCGAGCGCGATCGACAGCCGCTGCTTCTGCCCGCCGGACAACCGCCGGAACTGCGTGCCGAGTTTGTCGGTGAGCCGCAGGGTGTCGACCAGATCCCGCCAGTCGGCGGGCTGGCGGTAGAAGGAGCTGAACAACTCCAACGCCTCGCCGACCTTGAGCTTGTCGGGCAGCTCGCTCTCCTGGAGCTGCGCGCCGAGCAGCTGCCGCAGCTCACCGGTGTCGCGTCGCGGGTCGATGCCGCAGACCCGGATCGCGCCACCGTCAGGGGTCCGTAACCCCTCGACGCACTCGACCGTGGTGGTCTTGCCCGCCCCGTTGGGGCCCAGGATGCCGAAGATCTCGCCCGGCTCGACGGCGAAGCTGACCCCGTCCACCGCGGTGTGCTCGCCGTAGCGCTTGACGAGGCCGTCTACCTCGATGATTGCCATACCGGAAAGCGTGCCGTCCGCGGTCCGGCGCCGAATCGACCGCGCAGCCACCGCTGGCGCCGGACGCGATGGGCACGCCGATCAACCGATCGGTGGATGCCCGGTCAGCCCGCCGTGTCGACCGCTACGAAGGCTTGCCGAGCAGGGCGCGCTCAGGCTTCATGGCGACGCTTGGCTGAGAATCGACTCGGAGCTGCGTCGAGGTCGGATGCGCCGATGACGGATCGCTCGCAAGTGCTGGTGAGTGCGGCGAGACGGGCGCCGACGTCCGCGGCCTCGGGCACGCCGAGCTCGGTGTAGGTGGCGTGGGCCTGTTCGTAGTGGATCCGGGCCAGATCGGGGTTACTCAGCATCCGGTGGGCGTCGCCGAGACCGGTGTGGACGCGGGCCTGCTGGTACCGGTTGCCGGTGTCGGCGGCGATGGCGAGCGCCTCGGTGTAGTGGCCCAGGGCCTCCGCCGGGCGGTCGGCGAGCTGGGCCGCGTCGCCGAGGCCGGTGAACGCCCATACCTTGCCGTACCAATCACCGATCCGGCGGCAGATGGTGAGTGCTTGCTGGAAGCATGCGACCGCCTGCTCCCACTCGCCCCGGCGGAGGTGGACGTTGCCGAGCGTGTCCCGGATATGGGCCTCGGCCCTCGGGCTGCCCAGCTGTTCGAGCAGCGTCAGGGACTGCCGCGGGTGGTCAGCGGCCAGTGCGTAGCGGCCCAGCCGTAGCTCGGCGTTGGCGAGGTTGTTCAGCGTGGTCGCTTCGTAGAACCTGGCCCCGACCTCCCGGAAGACGACCAGGGCCTGTCGGTGGTAGTGCGCGGCGCCCTCGCCCCGGCCCAGCCGGTTCTCGACATTGCCGAGGTTGGTCAGCGCCTTGGCCTCACCGAGCCGGTCTCCGGCCTGGCGGAACAGCTCGATACTGCGCCTGAAGTTGTCGATTGCGTGCTCGTGGTCGCCGAGGCGGTGGACGGCAATGCCAAGGCCGGACAGCGCGAGGGCCTCACCGACGCGGTCGCCTGCCTGCGTGAAACGGGTCAGCGCCCGCTGGAGATGATCGACGGCTTCGTCGTGCCGGCACATCCGGTTGTAGGCGTTGCCGAGCTGACGCAGCGTGTGGGCTTGCCCGATGAGGTCGCCCGCCCGCTCGGCGGCGCGGTGGGCGTGGCCGTTGACGACCAGCGCATCGGTGGGGTAGCCGGCATCCAGGTAGCGCTCCAGGATCCGAGCCAGCCGGACCGGGTAGCTGGAGTTGCCCTGCGCCGCGGTGTGCGCCGCCGCCGCCACCAGACAGAACCGTTCGTCCTCCAACCAGGCATAGGCGTCATCCGGATCGGCGAACTCCGGAATGGGGGTGATCGATGCGATGACCTCGGGCATGTGGTTGGCGCTAGCTGGATAGAGGGCCTTTGTCGCGGACACCGTGGCCGCCTGGTAGTAGTCGAGACCAGGAAGGCCGGACGCTGACCGCCACCGACGCGATCACCCCCAGCCGGGCCGCCGACCCCTCCCGGACCTAACCGCCGGACCCGGTTCCGCCTCGGCGGTACGCCGACAACGGCCGGTACAGGAACTTGTCCCCGCCGAGGGAGTAGCGGGACAGTTCCCGCAACGTGGCGTTGATCGCCGCGTTGATCTCCGGTTGCCAGTCCTGGTCACCATCGACACGACGGGCACGGTCGGGCATGTCGTCGGTGACGAACAGCACCGGCTCCCGGTACGGCGAGAGCCGGAACACCATGCTCCATTCCGGCCCGTGTAGCCGAATGATCACCCCGCCGACATTGCTCTGAACCTTGACCGCGCCCGGCTCGGACGCCTCGGCCACCTCCGGCGCCTGCGTCAACGCCGTCCGCACCGCGCGGGCGTAACGGACCTTCGCCGGCAGCGACAGCGACCCGACCAGGTACGCGGCCCGCTCGTCACCAACCGGATTGTTGAGCAGGGTGCCGGCCAGCCGGTCCGCCAACGCCCGCCGCTGCTTCTGCACAGGAGTCAGATCCGCCGGTTCCGGCGGCTCCACATAGCCTTCGATCCGGGGATCGTCAATGTTGAGCATGAGCAGGCCGCCACTCTGAGCGTCGGGTGCGGGTGGCAGCCGGACAGGCTTGCCGGTCCGTTCCGCCTCATCCTTGAGCACCTGTATCTGCTCATCCCAGGCACGCCACTTCTCCCACTCCGCGTCACTCGTCCCCTCATCAGGACGGCGGGAACCGGCCGCACCCCTAGCGGCGCGGTCGTCATCGGGGGGATGCTCGCTCACCCGCTCAGCTTGACACCCGGCCGCCGACTCGCGCGAGTTGCCAGCACCCGACGAGTCCAGCGCCTCCAGACAGCACAGCCACGCCGCTGCCACGATCCCCGACTTCTCGGGCGGCACCACCCCACCGAACCGGCACCGCCAGCCAGCACCGGGCTACAGCAGCCCCAGTGCGCCAACGGACAGTAAGGCAAGGCATGCTCATGGTGACATACCTCACAGCGGTTTCACTATGAAATCGACTGGCTACTATCAGTGCGCAATCCGACTCACTCATGTCATGCAATGTCCGCTGCGCGATCACTCAGAGTCCACCAGCGCCCGCCGGATCCGCCTTTCGGTCACCAGGCGGACAGTCGACAGGGCATCCGGGCTCAACGTTCGTCTGATAGGAAGATCCGTACGGATTAGGGGCGGCTGCGGTCCTTCACCACCGCAGCCGCCCGCCTCCGCCCAGTCACCGCCCCCTGTCCAGAGGAGGACCCAGTGCGGATTAGGTCAAGTCTACTCGTGCCGTTGATGGTGGCAGCCCTCGGCGCCGCCCTAGGGCTTTCGCCCGCGCAAGCCTCGGCCGAGCCCAACGGTGCTAGCGGTGCCGTGGTTGTACAAGAGATGTCAATGAAGCGGGTGGGTGTGAATCGCGAGATCGCAGCCGCCCACGGATACCAGGTCCGCGTTGACAGCAACGGCGTGGAGTACAGCGTGAAGAAGGGCGAGAGCACGCTCTTCGACGAGGTACCAGGAGAATGCGGAAGGTCCTTCATCTACTTGACTGCTGTCGACACCACTCGGCACTACACCTCTATCTACACGGGGTTCAGTCTGAACCCTGGTTGGTCCGGGGCCATCCTTGTAACCTGGGGCATCTCGATCATCGATTCCTACGGCGCAAGCACGGGCAACTGGAATGACCCGGCCGCCTCCGTGCACTTCTGGGCGAAGACGTATCCCTTCACCGCCGGCGGACCTACCCAGGTGACCACAAGTGTTCTCTACGGCAGCAACGCGGTCCTCTGGGACGGAACGATCTGCTTTTCGTACGGTCCGACGGCCACGGGTACCCTGTAAGGTGTATCTGCTAGCTGTCTGACTTAACGTAGTTGGGAGCCTCTAACATGTTTCAAGTTCCCGGGGAGTCAGGACGGAAGAGCCACGGCTTTTCATTGTCCAATCCAGAAGAGATCTATCAGTGGCTCGGGACGAGATTCGCAACGTTGGAGGCTCCCGACTGCCCCAGCAATGACGTCGGACGCAGTTGGGAAACGGAGGGAGCGCGGACAGACCTCGATGACAACGCCTCCCACACATCGGCCGCAGTCCACGTTGCCTACAAATTAGCCGATGACACGCTGGTTAACGTGACCACCAGGCACGGGACCCCAATGATCAATCATGCGTGGTCCACCCTGGTTAACCACCAGCTAGCCACGATCGGTGCCCATGGAGCACCATGGGGCAGCGGACCACCCCCGCCAGAGTTCATCGATCGGCTCGACGTAAACAACCCTCTGCCGTCTACGGGTGTTTGTCGCGTACTGATAGACGGTAGGGAATTTGAATGGCCGCGCATCACTTGTTCCCACATCTCTACGAACGAGCCAGTAGCGGCATGCGGCGGTCAGGTTGGGGAAACGAATATTGCCGTCACAGGGCCGGACGCATTCTTTAAGAGCCTAATAAGTCTCCGCATGTGGCCAACGAAGGTCGTCTGACTACTTGACGGTCGGGGCGATATTCTCCCCTGTTTGCTGCCGCCTTGGATGGGAACGTTACGGCCCCGGTCCCCAACGGGAAACCGGGGCCGCTCCATGCTGATCCAGGGTCAGTCCCTTCCTACCCTCGGTCGAGTAGTTGCGCCATCAGCGGTTGACTCCACCAACTCCCGGCAGCGGCGCCTATCACCGTTCCGGCGAACACGACCAGCCCTTTCGTCCACGCGGACTGGCCGTCGAGCAGCAGCCACACCGCCGTCATCGTCACGATCGCCGACACCAGAGCTGCCAGGCTGCCCACCGCGAGCGCGGCAACGGCCGCCCGTTGCCAGGCAACGGAACGAGTAGCGGCCGATCGTGCGTGTTGCCGCCCGGTGAGCGAGTGCGACCCTGGCCGATGATGGCACGCCATCAGCCGTCCGTCTCACGCACCGTCGCCAGCACCTCGTCGCGCAGCCGGACCATCGATGCCGTGTCCGGCGCTTCGACGTTGAGCCGCAGCATCGGTTCGGTGTTGGACGGGCGCAGGTTGAACCAGGTCTTCCCGAGCGTGACCGTCAGCCCGTCCAGCCGGTCCAACGCCGCGCCGGGCCGGTCGGCGTACCGGGAGGCAACCCGATCCAGGGTCGCCGCCGTGTCGGCCACCTGCGAGTTGATCTCACCGGAGGCGGTGTAGCGGGTGAACTGTCCAGCCAACTCCGACAGCGGCCGGTCCTGCCCGCCGAGCGCGGCGAGGACGTGCATCGCGGCGAGCATCCCGGTATCGGCCCGCCAGAAGTCGCGGAAGTAGTAGTGCCCGGAGTGCTCCCCACCGAACACCGCATCGTGTTCGGCCATGAGTTGCTTCATGAACGAGTGCCCGACCCTGCACCGCACTGGCACCCCACCCGATTCCGCGATGATCTCGGATACGGCCTGGCTGGTGATCACGTTGTAGACCACCGCCGCGCCGGGATCGCGGGCGAGTTCCCGGGTGGCGATGAGCCCGACGATCGCGGACGGCGGCACCGGCTCGCCGTTCTCGTCCACCAGGAAACAGCGGTCCGCGTCACCGTCGAACGCCAACCCCGCGTCCGCCCGATGCTGGACCACGGCTTTCTGTAGGTCGACCAGGTTGGCCGGGTCAATCGGGTTGGCCTCGTGGTTGGGGAACGTGCCGTCAAGGTCGAAGTACATCGGCACGATCGACAGCGGCAGGCCGGGCAGGATCGCGTCACCGAGAACAGCCGGCACGACGTGACCGGCCATGCCGTTGCCGGCGTCCACGACGATCTTCAACGGCCGGATGCCGGACAGGTCGACCAGCCCCCGCAGGTGCGCGGCGTACTCGGCCAGCAGGTCCAGATGCGTGACGGTGCCCGATGGTCCGGCAGAGGTCGGGATGCCGCCTTCCAGCATCCGCCGGATATCGGCCAGGCCGGTGTCCTGCCCGACCGGGGCGGCACCCGAGCGGCAGAGCTTGATCCCGTTGTACTCGGCCGGGTTGTGACTCGCGGTGAACACCGCGCCGGGAACGCCGAGGTGCCCGGACGCGAAGTACATCAGGTCCGTCGACCCCAAACCGGCGTCGATGATGTTGGCACCTTGACTGGTCGCTCCGCCAGCGAACGCCGCCGCGAGGGTGACTGAGGACGGGCGCATGTCCCGCACGGTCACGATCGTTTCCGCTCCGGTGAGCAGGGCGAACGCCGCGCCGATCTCCCACGCGGTCGACTCGTTGAACTGGTCCGGGACGGTGCCCCGGATGTCGTATGCCTTGATCAGTTGGCCCAGGTCACGCATGCTCGCGGGACGCCCTTTCAGTAGTCCGATGGCGGGAACACAACCCCGTGCTGTTCACCCGTAGTGAACACCATGACACGCACGGGTAGATCAGAGAGGGAGGCGTGAATCGCCGCGATTGCCTCGATCGGGACGAGCGCCACCAGACAGCCGCCGTACCCCGACCCGGTGAGCTTCGCCCCGTACGCACCGGAGGCCAGGCAGCGACGCACGCACTCGTCAATCAGCGGAGTCGAGCAGCCGACCAGATCCCGCAGCAAGCGCTGTGCCTCGCTCATCAGGGCGCCGACCACCGCGTGATCCGGTGACGGGTCACGCAGCACGGCGGTTAAGTCTTTGACGATCGCCGTTGCCGACATGGCGTACGCCCGCATCGCGTGGTCACCGGAGCGGTACCGGTCCCGTTTGGACGCCAGAACCCCCGGGGTGGCGCGGCGCTGCAAGGTGTCGATCACCAGCATCGGCACCCCGAGCGACGGGGCGAGCCGAGTCACCCGGGGCGGGTCGCCCGCGTCGATGCGGCACACCCCGCCGTGCGTACAGGCCAAGAAGTCCATCCACCCGGCCCCGGTGCCCAACTGTCCCGTCTCCGCGTCGTACGCCGCCTGCGCGACGGTCGCGGCGGCCGGCACGGCAGCGTCAGCGAAGCGCAGCAACGCCCCGGCCGTTGCCACCGTCACCGCCGCGCTACTGGACACCCCGGCCCCGACCGGCACCGTTGACGCCGCCTCGATCCGCGCACCCTTGATCAGCAGGGGCCAACGGTGCATGACGACCTTCACCGCAGCTTGCAGGTAGTCGAGTCCGTCCCCGACGAAGTTGCCGAGATCGTCCGCGTCCACCGCGCGGGTGGACGGCTCCGAGGCGGGCGAGGCCAGCAGCACCGGGCCGACGCAGTCGCCACCGATCACCGTCACCGTGGTGTGCAGCGGCACCGCTGCCACGACGGATGGACCGCCGGTCATCCAGTCCAGCGACTCACCAGCCAGGCACACCCGAGCCGGCGCACATGCCGACACTGACAGGTCCGTGACGTCAGCCTGGGACATCGCCGCCACCGCGCTCATTGCCGAGTCTCCGGCAACGGCTGAACGCAGGTCGCACAGGCCGGAGACAACGACCAATCCGCGCGAGCGTGCGCCTCCCGGTAGCCGTTCATCTGCGCCGACTCCCACAAGTCCGCGAACCGCGCTGTACGCAGGTCGCCAACCACGTAGCCGGTGTGAGCGGGGATCTCCGGATAGACGCAACAACACATCTTCATCCGGCCCCGGTAGTCGATGACGGCGCTGGTCGCCGTCATCAGACACGGCTCGGTACGTTTCCTCGTCAACACCGGCAACGTGGTGACCGAACCGCCACGGTTGTTGTAGACGCCCGTGATCTCCGGAGAGATCACTTCCGCCTTGAACCCGAGGCCGTCCATCACCGCCGCCAATCCTTGGCGGACTCTGCGGTACTGCCATTGGTATTCGTCCAGCAGGCCGGCGCGGCGTAGCCACCCCTGCACAGTGTTGAAGGATGGTGGGGTGTCGGCGCGATGCGGATACCGGGTCACGCGGATGTAGGTAACGCCAGCGCGGATAAGCCGATCAAAGAAGGCGTAGTCCAACACGTCGCCGTTGGTGTAAATCGCGGGGCGTACGTTCGGCATCGCTGCCTTCGCGTAGGCGATCTCATCCAGGATGCGCCGGTTCAACAACGGCTCGTTGTAGTTGTGAAACGCCAGATAGCCCGCATAGTCCAATTCGGCCAGTTCGCCCACGATCCGGCGGTACAGAGTGAAGTCCATGAGTTCCTGAATCCGGCGAGCGTTGTTCTCACCGTTAGGGCACCACGAACAGGTGCGGTTACACCGCCGAGAGGTCTCCACCTCCACATGGCGCGGCAACGGCACGTGAACCGCCGCCGGTCGCTCGCTTACTTCAATGGTCACTGCTTCTCCCAAAGGGGTTGACCTGGCGACGTGTCGCCGTATCGATTAAGGACTCGGTGCGCCCACTCGGCTTGCGTGCATGGGTACAGCACCAGTCGTCGCCATTCACTCCGACAGCCGGTGCAATATCCGTCCACGCCTTCCCAATGGATCTGCGCGACGAGTAACGCGCTATCCATAAAGCGAGCCCAACCCCTGTCGGGGATCGGCTCCGGGGCGCCCACAGCCGCAACTCCCTCCCCGTGCGTTAAGCCGTCGTCATGTGCGACCGGGAGGCACGCGCGCATTCCGCAGCGATGCGCGCGTGCCAATGAGCCGACGCACATTCGGTGTGCGACCGGGCGCGACTGACGCGTTCGGAACCCTTCGGAGTCCGGAAGGTTGAAGGTAGATCGCCCGGCGTTCCACCGCGTTGCCGTTACTGTCGAGTTGGTAACCGTCCAACCATGCCCACCCGTAATAGGTGGAGCGGTTGTCGACGCGGATCACCCGAAACAGGAAGGCGGACGCGCCACCGAACTGCACGCTCGCGGACCGCCCGACATACACCACGTCACCGACCTTTAGCCCGTTGCGGCCCGCTCGCTCCGGCTGCACGACCGCGCCTCAGCCCGCTTGCGCGAGCAGGCCAGGCACACCCACCCGCCGTGCGCCGATCAACTCCGGCCGTGTCGCTCCCGGCACGCGGCGAGGTAGCCGCAGCGCGAACATGAACACCTTGGCCGCCTGCTCATGCTCGACGCATGGACCAGGCACCCCGCATGTCAGGCACAAACCGTCCGCGCTGGATACCGCATGCCGCTCCAACGTCGTCTGCGCGCGGTCGATCTGATCGCCACCGTGATATGTCGTCGCCACGTTTCCTCCCTCGTCAGACCAATTAATGACCGGCGGCCGTAGCCCTTTCATGCCGAGGATCGGCACGTTCTATGCCAATCATGTGCTCAGCCGGCCCGCGCCGCGCGGGCCTGCCGTGCCCGCGCCAGCGAATACACCCGCGCACCTCCGGGCAATGCCGACTTCGACTCGATAGGACCATCGCTCGGGGGCGTTGTGTCGATCAACACACGGACGGAGCCAGCCTCACCGGCGGTTACCGTTACCGTGACCGCCACCGGAACCGTGGTCGGCCGAACCGACATCGGCATCGGGGCACGCGATTGAACGGATTCCGGATCAGCGTTACCCAACTTCGGTGCTACGTCCGGCACCTTGTCCCAACCCCGCAGCAAGTACAGCCCGAGGTCGGCGTCAGTGGCCGCATCAAACAGCGTTCGCAACGCTTGTCGGTACTCAGGCTGAGGCCATCGGATCACTCCGCGTTCCAACTTGCCTACATAATTCGCGTCCAGCGCGTATACCTTGCCGGTCTGCTCGAACAACACGGAATTGAGTCCTTCGGCCACCTCCTGCCGGGACATCGGCCGACCCGAACCTGACGGCGATGACCGTCGCAACCGCACCGCCCGCAGCATGTTGTTCGGCTTCCGCATCGTTCTAGTCACCTTTTGTCGCAATGGTCGAAGCGCTCTCGCTGGCAAGAAGGCGGGAAGCGTTGTGGACAAGAGACGGCGCAGAACGGCGAGAGCGTGTCGCTCGGGAAGTGCCGCACACATGCCGATCGATAACCCGTACTCGCCCGGCGTGCTGGTTCTGTCGCTCCCGCAGAATCGCCCGCAGTCGCACGCGGGTGTCAGCATCAACCCGCTTCAACAGCGTGTCCAAATCTCGCTGCGTCGCCAACCGCAGCCCGGCAGGGTTGTCCCGACTCTCCCAACTCGCCACAGACGTAGCGCTGAACCCGAGCCGGGTAGCGAAGTCAGGAATGCTCAGTCGCAGCGCCTCACGCAGCGCCCGAGTTTCACACCCGGTCCACCGCACGACCGTCAACGGACAGTCGCACACGCTCACACCAGACATCGGCTCGGCGGCCGGAGTCGTCTGCTGGATGTCATCCCGGAACCGTTCGTTGCGCCGCCGCTGCCGTTCCCGATTAGTCTGAGCATTGTAGGCACGCGCCAATGCATCGACCCGAAGGAATTCGGCCAGGAGTTCGCCGCCGGCTGACAACTCCCGGTCACACGCCTCCCAGAAACCGCGATGCGCGCGACCGTACCCGGTCTCCGCTCCGGCGACCGTGCTACGGGAGTAGCCCACCCGATCCGCCAGCTCGACTTGCTTGAAGTCAATCGCGCGCCGCCGCTTCGACAGACACCCGCCGAGATCCCGGAGCGCCTGACGAAGGTGTTCCCTGGTAACAGGCGGCACCTGCGGATCGGCAACGCCACGACCGCCAGCAGGTCCCGTCAAGTCTCCCCCTCGCCCACTTGGCAACCCTGTGATCACGTCACCAACCGTGGAGACCGTCATGGCGCCCGCCTGACCTGCTCAGGGACGACACGAGTCGTGAGCGCGCCGCAGCGCGGACACCACCGCGCCTTGACCTTGAACGACAGAAGCCCAGCGAGGTAGCCGATCAACAGCGCGCTCAAGACTGCGGCAACGACCATGGCCGTCCTCCCCATCCACATCCCGGTGAAGTCGGGCGCACTGCGCAGCGACACACGCTGGGCGGTAGCGGCAACGGTGCACAGCGCGCCCGACCTGTCACCCGTCCGCCACAGAGACCCACCTCGGTATGGCAGCGGGGAGTAGAGGGCTGATCGACCTCTTTGCCGTCGTCGCAGGTCACAGGGACGGCCCTGATTGATCCGGTTCGCCGCAGGACTGCGGAGCGGACCGTCGTAGGTGTGGTCATCTGCCGGACCTCCCCTAGCTGTGACGGAGGCAACAAGGGCATGATTCCACGGGGCACCTGCTCCAAGCAACTGTCTGGAGCGAGTGTTTGGGGAAGTCTCTTGACCGTTGACCTTGGCCGTAGACTGGCCTCCGCGGCAAGTCCTACGGCGCGACGGAAGCTGGGCATCGAACTCAAGGGGTTGCGTGAGGCAGCCGGCCTGAACATCGACCAGGCTGCCAACGCTGCCGGAATCTCCGACTCACACCTGAGCCGCATCGAACGCGGTCGGGTGGGCGTTCGGCCGTTGACCCTCAAGGCGCTGTTGCAGACCTACGGCGCAGACGCCGAGGTCACGAACAGGCTGGCCAAGACCGCCGCTGACACCACCAAACGCGGAGACAAGGGATGGTGGCAGCCGTACGCCGCCGCGATCTCCGAGAAGTACGCGAGCCTGATCGCGTTTGAGAGCGAGGCGACCTCGATCAAGGCGTTCGGGCCGATGGTGGTTCCGGGACTACTACAGACCGAGGACTACGCCCGAGCGCTACTGCAACGCGGTCCCGTTCGGCTCAAGGCTGAGGAGATCGAGACCCGCGTTGAGGTCCGCACGTCGCGCCAGGCCATCCTTGACCAGGGCGATCCGCCGAGCGTCTGGATCATCCTTGACGAGGGCGTTATCCGTCGCATGGTGGGCGGACCCGACGTGATGCGTCGTCAACTCCTTCGCCTGGTGGACTTCGCGTCGCGGCCCAACGTTGACCTCCAGGTGATCCCGTACGCCGCTGGCGCTCACGCCGGTACGCTCGGGCCGTTGGTGATCCTGGGCTTCCCCGAGGGCGAGGACGTCGTGTACTGCGAAACGTACGCGGGCGACCTGTACCCCGAGGCGGTAGCATCGTATGGCGACGTATTCAACAGGTTGGCGCAGGATGCGTTGTCTGGCGACAAGTCGACCGAATTGCTGCGACGCGCCGCAGAGGGGATAAAGTGAACGGTCTGACGCAAGACTGGAAAAAGTCGACCAGGAGCAACGGCAGCGATAGCTGCGTCGAGGCTCGGACGGGCGATGGCAGGGTTCAGATTCGTGACTCCAAGGACCGCACCGGACCGGTGCTCTCCTTCGGTCCTGAGAGCTACGACAGCTTCGTGACGGCGTTGAAGGCGGGAGCCTTGGCCTGACCTGCCCAGCCGCGACGACGCCGTGAGCGACCTTCCTTGGGGGGTCGCTGTTTGCTAATTTGGCGATCTTCACTATCTGTGTTTGCCAGTGCAATGGCCGGTGACTGGCGGGGGCGACCGGCAAGTGATCGCCCCCGCCTACTGTCCCGTTGCCAGTCCACGCCGTAGCTCCCGGCACCCTCGTTACGCCACGTCCGTTGCCTCGGCCGGAGCCGTCCCCCACTCATCAGCCCGGTCGGCCCGTCGGGCGAGGGGTGCGGTCTCCTGCTCGGCTCTGAGGATCTTCAACAGCAAGGACGCGCGTTCATTGGACACGCCATGCCCGTCGTCGCGCATCACGTCGGCCAGAGCGTCCCGCGACAGCGAGCGTCCCTTGGTCGCCAGCATCGCGCGGGCGGCCCGCGCCGCCGGTAGCAGGTGCGCCACCGGGCGAACGTCGACCGGCGCGGGCCGGGAACCCATCTCCGTTGGCCGACCCCGCGTCAGACCGGTAGGCCGGTCGGCCGCGTTATTCGCGGACGGGCCGGGCGCCGCCGTCCGCTCGTCCGCCGTCGGCCGGGACGACCGTCCTCCGTCCGGGCCGGTCTGCCGGACCGTCCCCGGGACGGATGGACGATCAGCGGCCGTCCGCTGATCGTCCCCGGCCGTCCGTTGATCGTCTTCGCCGTGGTCGATCATGGAAAATAGCAACTTGACAGATACGAGCATCGACGGCGCCGGCCACCCGGCCAATGCCTTGCCGACCGGATCGTGACCGCCCACGGCGATGTTCGCGGCGAGGCTGGCCAGAGTGCCGACCACGAGCGCCACCCAGGGAACCCAACCGGTCGGGCGCCCCGCGCGCCGCTGCGCGACGAGGTATAGGCTCGCCACGATCTCCAACCCGTCCACGCTGATCGGGAAGGCGTACGCCTTCCACCCGGTCTGACCGTGCCGCACGGCGAGTTCGGCCATATGGGAGAAGGAGATCGCACCCGCCACGATTGCCAACGCCGCCACCGTCAGCGCGGTCAGCATGCGCAAAGCCTTGTCCGTGCGGGTACTCATCGGGCCACCCCCACGCTAGGGGTGGATGCTGCGGACGGCATGGCCGGGACAGCACGCCGAACGCCGCTTGCTTCGCCTCCAGGGCTACGAGCGGGTACAGCAATCAGAATAAAGCGGACGGATGGGTTAGAAAAAAGTGTGTCACATTCCGTGATTGGGCTTGCCGACTCCGGCGGTGCCGCCGATGGCCGTGACCACCACCGCCTGCGGGGCCTGGTCGTCGACGGGGTAGCCCAGCAGCTCGTCGAGGCGTCGCAGGTCGGTGGCGCGGCCGGTGAAACCGGCCACGTCGGCGGGAAGCTGCGCCAGCCGCTGCGGGAGGCCCACGGCAGGACCCGGCCGCCCCGCCGGGTGCTCACCCGGGCTACCCGGCGGGCCGGTCAGGGTCTCGACCGGCGCCGCGGTCCGATCAGGTGTCCCGATGGTGGCGGTCGCGGCAAGTTCCGGGTCATGCCGGAGGATCCGCTGGTGCAGCTCCCGCAGCGTCGGCCCGGGATCGCTGCCCAGCTCGTCGACCAACCGGTCGCGCAGCAGCCGGTACTGCGCCAGTGCGTCGGCCTGCCGACCGCAGCGGTACAGCGCGAGAATCAGCTGTCCGGCGAGCCGCTCGTCCAGCGGATAGGCGCTCGCAGCAGTAGTCAGCTCGGGCAACAGTTGGGCATGCTCGCCGCGGCGCAGCAGCACATCGTTGCGGTCCAGGGCAGCCGACAGCCGCTCCACCTCCAGCCCGACCGTGACCATCCGCAACCAGTCACTGTCCAGGTCCGCGAACGGCCTGCCCTGCCACAACGCCATCGCCCGGTGCCACAGCGCCGCCGCATTGTCGTCGTCGGCGACCTGTCTGGCCTGCCTGACCAGCGTCCGGAAGTGGTGCAGGTCCACCGCCGACTCGTCAACCTCCAGGGTGTAGGCACTGGACCGCCGGGCCGGCACCGGCCCGCCCGCGTCGCCGAGCACGCCTCGGAGCCGGGACAGGTAGGTATGCAATGTCTGCCGGGCACGCGACGGCCGCGCCGGACCCCACACCCGGTCCACCAGCGCATCGACGGAGACCAGGCTGCCGGGCTCGACCAGCAATGCCGCCAGCACGGTCCGCTGGCGGGCCGGGCCGAGCGGGACCTGGCCGCGCTCGCCGAACGCCACCACCCGGCCCAGCACCCGAAACCGCATCAACCCGTCGACCTCCGTGATCGGTGCCCAACCGGAGACGATATGACACCTACACCAGGATCAAGGGTCGTGCAGAAACGGTGGAAGGCCGCGCGAACCCGTCGAGTTGCCCCACCAGACGGCTGAGCGGCTGCTCAGGGACCAGATTCCCCGTGCAGCCGCACAGCGCGCTTCAGCTGCTGCCTGCGGCCGGCTAGCCCATCGACTTCGCCCCGTCGATGGCCTCCCGGATGATGTCGGCGTGCCCGGCGTGCTGGGCGGTCTCGGCCACGATGTGCTGGAGTACCCGCCGTGCGCTCCACCGCGCACCCGGCTCGAACCACGGCGCGGGCGGCAGCTCGTGCCCGGCGTCGAGGTCGGGCAGCGTACGCACCAACTCGTCCGTACGCCTCGCGACCTCCTCGTACTCCTCCAGCAGCGCGGCCAGGGTCTCCCCGGGCTCCATCCGGAACCCGGCCGCGTGCGCCTCGTACGCGGCGGGATCGTCGCCGGCCGGCATCGCCGAGCCTCCCTCGACGATGAACCGCGCCCACTGCCGCTCCACCGCCGTGACGTGCTTGATCAGCCCGCCCACGCGGAGTTCGCTGGCCGTGCTGCGGGTGGCCGCCTGCTCGTCGCTGAGCCCGCGCGCCGTGAAGCGCAGGAAGAACCGCGCCTTGCCCAGGGACTCCAGCAGATCGGCCCGCTCGCCGGTCACAGTCTTCTCGGAGGTCGTCGTCGCCATGGTCGTCATCCTTCGTTTCGGAGTGGCCTCGCCGTGCTCTGATCTGACGCTACGACCCATAGCGGTCACTTTCTGACCGCTATGGTCCCAGTGCCGCCAGACTGACCGAGAACGGCGGTACTCCGCAATGCGTGCTACCTGAGACGCGGCAGCAGTTTTCGTCGCTGTTGACTCGGTGGGCCGCCGCCGCGCTGGAGGCGGCGACCAGACCACCTATCTGGAAACGGAACCTGTGCGGAACCTTTTTCAACCTGAACCGCGCGGCGTCCGCGCACCGCGTCCGACCCTGCGCTTTGCCGGACCGCGTGTGGAGGTCGAAAAGGCTCACTCTGACCGGTCCGCCGGCCGTTGCCGGCCTTTGGTTTTGTTCTTCGACCTGGTGTTCATTCTTACGCTTCTGCGGCTTGGTCAGGCGTTGGTGGATCAGCTCAGTTGGACCGGGGTCCTGGAGACGCTGATACTGCTGCTTGCCGCGTTCTCGATCTGGACCTTCACCGCGTCCGTGTGCGACACATTCGACCCGTCGCGGCCGGTGATCGAGCTGTTTATCTTCGGCACGATGATAGGTGCTCTGGTGATGGCGGTCGCCATTCCCGGGGCGTTCGGCGAGCGAGGGGTGCTCTTCGCCGCCACGTACGTGGCACTCCACATCGGCCGCGACCTGCTTCTCTTGGTCATCCTGCGTGGCCATAACGCGCAGGCGGCCGTTGTCCAGGGGCTGCTCTGGTTCGGGGCATCCGCCGTGCCGTGGATCGTGGGGGCGTTCACACGTGGTCCGGTGCGCCCGGCGCTATGGGCGTTTGCGATATTGCTGGAGTACGCGATAGCCAGGCTTCGCTTTCCCGTACCCCGGCGTGGCCGCATTCAACCGAAGGACTTTCCACCGGCGGGTGAGCACCTGGGTGAGCGCTACCGGCAACTGTTCACTGTTGCGCTCGGCGAGGTATTTCTGGCTGCGGGAATCGCTCACGGGCTTGGTGACTTCGAGGCATACAGTAACGTCGCGTTCGCGGTGACATTCATTAGCACGGTACTGATCTGGCGAATCTACATCTACCGGGCCGGGGCGTTGCTGGAAGCTGCCGTTTTCCGCGCTTACGAACCGATCCGTATAAGCCGGTCGGTGTCGCGCGCCCACGCGATCATGGTGGCCGGCGTTCTTACTGTCTCCGTCGGCGGGAAACTCGTCATCAGCCATCCGGTCGAACACACTCGACCGGCCTGGATCAGCGTCATCCTAGGGGGACCCGTGCTGTTCCTACTCGGACGTGTCGTCCTCGAACGAGCTGTCGGCGGGCGCTTCCACGCCACCCGACTCGTTGCGGTGGTCGTGCTGGCAGCCCTGGCACCGGTACTGCTCTACCTGCCGCCGTTGGTGGCTGCCAGTGCCGCCGCCGCGGTCCTCGGTGGGGTGACCGTCACGGACACAATCCGCATCTAGGACAGAACCGGCGCCGCCAGGCGGACGGTCTCTCGTGACAGGGGATCAGTAGCGGGCCGGTCGCCGGACTGGACCGTCCAGGAGCGTCGGCCCGCGCGGCACCCCTACCTCAGCGCATGGTGCCACCCGGCGGGCGACCGGTGAGGGGTCGGCCCGCCGGGTGGCGGAGGGGGTGGGGTGGAAGTCGTACGGGTCAGCCGAACGCGCGGGCCTGCCAGGTGGATACCTGGTCGGCCGGCAGCGCCTCCGGCAGGATCGCCATCCGGTCGACCTCACCGGTCAGCCGCTGCCCGCCGCCCTGGTCGGCGCCGAACCGCAGTTCCCGGGTGGCGCAGCCGACGATGCCGCCGTCCGGCACCTTTGCCGTGCCGGCCTGCTGGCCGTCGAGGTAGACGACGATGTTGCCGTCGCCGTCCATCGTGACCACCAGGTCGACGTACCGGCCGGTGGGTACGGTGGCGTTGCTGGTGACTCCGGTGCCGGAGCCGATGAACCGGAGCTGGTTGCTCGGGGTCAGGTCGATCAGGATCCCGTCCGTGCCGGGGTCGCCGCCGGGCTGGAAGTCGAAGAGCCGCCGGTAGCTGCCGCTGGTGGTCACCTTGACCTCGGCCGCGAACGTCGCCTTCTCCAGATATCCGAGGGTGGTCGGTGCGGTACGCAGGAACCGGTTGCCGTCCAGCACCAGCGCGCTGCCGGTCGGCCCGGCCGCGACGTACGCCCCGCCGGTCTGTACCGTCGCGGTCCGCCCGTTCGGCGAGTGGTCGGCCACCGTGTCACCGGAGACCGGGTCCCAGGCCACCAGCGGGACGCCCGGGGCCGGCCGGGCGCACGGCGGCGGCACCGGCAGCGCGATCGACGTGCTGGCCGTGGCCCGCCACTTGTCGTGGGTCAGCCGCGCCTCGATCCGGTTCGGCCCCGGTGCCGCCTCCCGGCTCGGCGTGACGGTGAACCGGTAGGTCTGCGAGTCGCCGGGCCAGAGCCGGGGCACCTGGACCTGACCGGGCCGGACCTGCCAGCCCACCGGCAGCGCCAGCTTCAACGCCGACGGCGGCACCTTCTCGGCACCGATCGCGGAAACGGTGACCGCGACCGTCCCCGCCTGGTCGGTCTCCAGCGTCGCAGGTGCGTCGATGGTGAAACCGACCTGGGCGGTGGCGACATACCGGTGGCCGGCGCGGGCGGTGAAGATGAGCCGGTCACCCTTCGCCCTTCCGTTCACCTTCTTACCGGTGCGGGCGTCGACCAGCTTGTACGGCCCGGCGAAGAGCGGGCTGCGCAGGGTCACCTCGCCGGCCTTGTCGGCGGTCACCGCGATCTCGGTGGCGGCTCCGGCCGACCACTTCGTGTCGACGGTCAGCCCGCCCCGGGCCCGCAGACCGCTGACCGATCCGTTCTGCCACGCGCTGGGCAGCGCCGGCAACACGTGGACGTCACCGGTCTGGCTCTGCAACAGCATCTCGGCGATCCCCGCCGTCGCGCCGAAGTTGCCGTCGATCTGGAACGGCGGGTGGGTGTCCCAGAGGTTCGCCAGGGTGCTCTGTCGCAACTGCTCGGTCAGCATCTTGTGCGCGTGGTCCCCGTCCAGCAGCCGGGACCAGAAGTTGATTTTCCACGCCTTGCTCCAGCCCGTACCGCCGTCGCCGCGTGCGGTGAGCGAGACCTTCGCGGCGGCGGCCAGCTCCGGGTCGTCCAGCGCGGTGATCTGCGCGCCCGGATGCAGGGCGAACAGGTGCGAGACGTGCCGGTGCTGGTCGTTCGGGTTGTCCAGGTCTTCCTTCCACTCCTGGAGTTGCCCCCAGGAGCCGACCCGCAGGCCCGGGTCGAGCAAGGCCCGCGCGTCGCGCAGCTCCCGCCGGAACGCGTTGTCCCCGCCGACGATCCCGGCCGCCTCGATCGTGTTGGTGAAGAGCTCCCAGACGATCTGCTGGGACATCGAGGCGCCGGCGGTGAAGTCCCCGTTCTCCGGCGAGTAGCTCGGCGAGACCACCAGCTTGCCGTCGCGCGGGTCGACGATCAGCTCGTCCAGCCAGAAGAGCGCCAGCTCCTTCATCAGCGGGTACGCCCGCTGCCGCAGGAACCTGTCGTCCCGGGTGAACCGGTAGTGCTCGTAGTAGTGCTGGGCCAGCCAGGCACCGGCCTCGGGGAACCAGAACGACTGCGGGTAGCTGTGTAGGCCGGTGAAGCCGTAGGTGTTGGTCTCGTTGTTCACCACCCAGCCCCGGTTGCCGTAGATCTGCCGCGCGGTGACCTTACCCGGCGGCACCATCGCGTCGACGTAGTCGAAGAGCGGTGCGGTGGTTTCCGACAGGTTGGTTGTCTCGGCCGGCCAGTAGTTCATCTGGAGGTTGATGTTGACGTGGTAGTCGGCGTCCCAGGGCGGGTTGGTGACGTTGTTCCAGACGCCCTGGAGGTTCGCCGGCAGCGAGCCGGGTCGGGACGAGGCGATCAGCAGGTAGCGGCCGTAGCAGAAGAAGAGCGCCTCCAGCGCGCGGTCCGCCGCCGACGCCCCGCCCCGGTACTGCCGCAGCAGCTCGTCGGTGGGGATGGCCGGCATCTCCTGGCCGATGTCCAGGCGTACCCGGTCGAACAGTGACCGGTAATCGGCGGTGTGCGCGGCGAGCAGCGCGGCGTAGGACTTCCGGGCCGCCGCGTCGACGGTGGCGGTGACCCGGGAGTGCGGGTCCGCTCCCCGGTACGTCGGGTACCTGCCCGCGTAGTCGGTGCCGGCGCCCAGCACCAGCGTGGCGGCGTCGGCCCCGACCACCGTGACCGTGCCGTCGGTGCCGTCGCTGACCGTGCCGCCGTCGGCGGTGACCTGGATCTGCGACTCGTACTTCAGCTTGTTGTCGTTGAGGGTTCCGGCGAAGGTGATCCGGCCGCCGCTGGCGGTGACGTTCTTCGACCGGTTGTCCGGCGCGGTCACCCCGGTGGTGAAGCCGATCTTCCCCGGCTGGTCGGCACTGAGCCGCACCACCAGCACGTCGTCCGGTTGACTGGCGAAGTACTCCCGGGTGTAGCGCACCCCGTCGTCGGTGTAGGAGACCTTGGCGACCGCCCGGCCGATGTTCAGCTCGCGGCGGTAGTCGCTGACCGTGCCCGGGTCCTCGGTGAGCCGCAGCGACAGATCTCCGAAGGTGTTGTACGACCCGAAGCCGCTCTTCGGCTGGCCGAGCCGGTTCGCCACCTCCTGCGGGCTGAGCCGGCCCCGCTCGTTGATCAGGCGCTGCACCTCCTCGATCGCGCCGGGGCGCGGCGAGGTCCAGTTGCCGAAGTTGTAGCCGCTGGCCGAGCCGGGGCCACCGGTCCAGAGCGTCTTCTCGTTGAACTGCACGGTCTCGGCCGCGACCCGGCCGAAGACCATGCCGCCGAGGGCACCGTTGCCGATCGGCAGCGCCTGGGTCTCCCAGTCGGCGGCGGGTTCGTCGTACCAGAGGGTGAGCGCGTCGTCGGCGGAGGCCGCGCTGCCCGACCTGCTGTCGGGGGCGGCGGAGGCGGTGCTGGTGGAGAAGGCGGGCACGAACGCGGTCAGCGCGGCCACCAGTGCGGCGGCCGTCCACCGGCGCGGCAGGGGCCGCCGGTTAGGGTCATCCATTACTGTCTCCGGATCGTCCAGATGGGCCGGGGGAGAACTCTGGCGGGGCGAACGTCGCGGCCACGACCACGCGTCCAGCACGCATCCGATGTTTGGCGATGAGGTTACAAAGGACACGTCGGAGAAACAAGAGAGGGTCTTGGGTGGCCTTACCTGGTCACCCGCGCACAGCCTGGTAGGTTCCTGGCTCCGTCTGCACTTCCCGGCGCCCTGACGAGGTCGGTGGTATGCCGCGATTACTCTCTCGGTCTTGTGTCCGGCCAAGCCCACCTGATAGACATCGGATGTATTGCTGACGGGTTACGACGGAAGTCTGGGGGCGACGGGTGAGGCTGTTGCGGGTGGGCGCACCGGGGCAGGAGTCCCCGGCGCTGCTGGACGAGGCCGGGCGGTTGCGCGACCTCCGTGGAGTGGTCGACGACCTGGACGGATCGTTCCTGACCGACAGCGGCATCGAGCGGCTGGCCGGGCTCGACGTCGAGGGGCTACCGGTCCTTCCCGAGGGCCTACGGGTCGGGCCGCCGCTGCGGCCGGGAAAGATCATCTGCATCGGCCTGAACTACCGGGACCACGCCGCCGAGACCGGCGCCCCGCTCCCGACCGAGCCGGTGGTCTTCATGAAGGCCCCGGACACCGTGGTCGGCCCGGACGACGAGGTGCTGGTGCCACGCGGCAGCACCAAGACCGACTGGGAGGTCGAGCTGGCGGTGGTGATCGGGCGTAAGGCCCGCTACCTGTCCAGCCCGGAGGAGGCGCTCGGCTGCGTCGCCGGCTACGCCGTCTCGAACGACGTCTCCGAGCGGGAGTTCCAGCTCGAACGCGGCGGCCAGTGGGACAAGGGCAAGAACTGCGAGACCTTCAACCCGCTCGGCCCCTGGCTGGTCACCGCCGACGAGGTGCCGGACCCGCAGGATCTCGGGCTGCGGCTCCGGGTCAACGGCGCGCTCAAGCAGGACGGCAACACCAGGAACATGGTCTTCCCGGTCGCCGAGATCGTGCACTACCTGAGCCAGTTCCTGGTGCTCTATCCCGGTGACGTCATCAACACCGGCACGCCGGCCGGGGTGGCGCTCGGCCAGCCCGAGCCGAGGCCGTACCTGGTCGCCGGTGACGTCGTCGAACTGGAGATCGACGGGCTGGGGCGGCAGCGCCAGACGGTGGGGCAGGCATGATCTTCACCGGGCTGGAGATCGCCGACATCCGCTTCCCGACCTCCCGCGAACTCGACGGCTCCGACGCGATGAACCCCGACCCCGACTACTCGGCCGCGTACGTGGCGCTGCGCACCGACGCCGGGGACGGGCACGAGGGGCACGGCTTCGCCTTCACCATCGGGCGGGGCAACGACGTACAGGCGGCGGCGATCGCGTCGCTGCGGCCGTACCTGATCGGACGCCCGGTCGAGGCGGTCCTGGCCGACCTCGGCGGCTTCTGGCGCGAGCTGGTGCACGACTCGCAACTGCGCTGGCTCGGCCCGGAGAAGGGCGTGATGCACATGGCGATCGCCGCCGTGGTCAATGCGCTCTGGGACCTGCGGGCCAAGCGGGCCGGGCTGCCGCTGTGGCGCCTGCTGGCCGGGATGAGCCCGGAGGAACTGGTCGACCTGGTCGACTTCCGCTACCTCAGCGACGCGCTGACCCGGGACGAGGCGTTGCGGATCCTCCGGGACGCCCGCCCCGGCCGGGCCGAGCGCGAGGAACACCTGCTGCGTGAGGGCTTCCCCGCCTACACCACCTCGCCCGGCTGGCTCGGCTACGACGACGACAAGCTGCGCCGGCTCTGCAAGGAGGCGCTGGCCGACGGCTTCACCCAGATCAAGCTGAAGGTCGGCGCCGACCTTCACGACGACATCCGGCGGATGGGCATCGCCCGGCAGACCTGCGGGCCGGACATCCGGATCGCGGTCGACGCCAACCAGCGCTGGGACGTGCCGCAGGCGATTTCCTGGGTACGCGAGCTGGCGCCTTTCGACCCGTACTGGATCGAGGAGCCGACCAGCCCGGACGACGTCGTCGGGCACGCCACCATCGCCCGGGAACTGGCACCGGTCCGGATCGCCACCGGCGAGCATGTCGCCAACCGGGTGGTGTTCAAACAACTGCTCCAGCTCGACGCGATATCGTACGTGCAGATCGACGCGAGCCGGGTCGCCGGGGTCAACGAGAACATCGCGATCCTGCTGCTGGCGGCGAAGTTCGGCGTGCCGGTCTGCCCGCACGCGGGCGGGGTGGGGCTCTGCGAGCTGGTACAGCACCTGTCGATGTTCGACTACGTCGCGGTCGCCGGCTCCATGCGGGACAGGGTCATCGAGTACGTCGACCACCTGCACGAGCACTTCGTCGACCCGGTGGTGATCCGCAGGGGCCGGTACGTGGCACCGACCGCGCCCGGCTTCAGCGCCACCATGCGCCCGGAGACGCTGACCGAGTACGCCTATCCGGACGGCCCGGTCTGGGCCGCCCCGCCGGCCGAGGTGGCGGTGCCGTGACCGCCGGGTATCCGCCCGGCGACGGAGGCGGCGGCCGGGGCGAGTTCGCCGGGCTGACCGCGGTGGTGACCGGCGGCGCCTCGGGCATCGGCCTGGCCACCGCCACCCTGCTGGCCGCCCGGGGCGCCCGGGTCGCCTGCCTGGACCTGAACCCGGGTGGCGTCCCCGAGCCGCTGCTCGGGATCGCCGCCGACGTCTCCGACGACGCCTCGGTACGGGTCGGGGTGGCCGCCGCGGCGCAGGCGCTCGGCGGCATCGACGTACTCGTCAACAACGCCGGGATCGGCGCGCAGGGCACGGTGGAGTCCAACCCGGACGACGAGTGGCACCGGGTACTCGACGTGAACGTGGTCGGGATGGTCCGGGTGAGCAGGGCCGCCCTGCCGCACCTGCGCCGCTCGTCGTCCGCGGCGATCGTCAACACCTGCTCGATCGCGGCCTGGGCCGGGCTGCCCAACCGGGCGCTCTACAGCGCCAGCAAGGGCGCGGTGCAGTCGCTGACCCTGGCGATGGCGGCCGACCACGTCCGGGAGGGGATCCGGGTCAACTGCGTCAACCCCGGCACCGTGGACACCCCCTGGGTACGCCGGCTGCTGGACTCCGCAGGCGATCCGGCGGCGGAACTCGCCGCGCTGCAGGCCCGCCAGCCCACCGGCCGGCTGGTCGGCGCGGACGAGGTGGCGGCGGCGATCGCCTACCTCGCCAGTCCGCTGTCCGGGGCGACCACCGGCACGGTGCTCGGGGTGGACGGCGGCATGCACGGGCTGCGGCTGCGCCCCGCCCCGCCGGGCTGACCAGCCCGCGCCCCGGCCTCTCCGATGTGGACCGTCGACCTTCGGGCAGGTCGCCGGTCCCGCGTTCCAGGCTGCCCGTCGCACGGTCATCCGATGTAACGATTCCGCCTGCCCGGTAACAGGCGGGGAGATTGCCGGTTCTGGGTCTTGCGGGGGCAAGGGCGGACTGATAGACATCCGATGTATTACCCGCGTGTTTCCGATTGCCTCCAAGAATTGCCCACCGTATCCGCACCGGATGGAGGACCACAGTGAGACATACCGCCAAGTCCCTGGCGGGGATCGCGATGGCCGCGACTCTCGCCGTCGGCACCGTCGCCTGCGGCGAGTCGTCGTCGAGCGGGACGGGTGGCCAGACCGGCGGCAGCCCGCAGATCGGCATCGACCTGCCCCGCGCCGACTCCGACTTCTGGAACTCCTACGCCAAGTACGTCCCGCAGTTCGCCGACGAGTACGACATCAACCTGATGTCCCCGACCAACTCGCAGAACGACGTCGCCAAGCTGGTGGCGAACGTGCAGGCGATGGTGAGCCAGGGCGCCAAGGCGATCGTGATGGCGCCGCAGGACACCGGTGCGATCGCCTCCACGCTGACCACTCTGGAGTCGAAGAAGATCCCGGTGGTCTCCGTCGACACCCGTCCCGACAAGGGCAAGGTCTTCATGGTGGTCCGGGCCGACAACCGGGCGTACGGGCAGAAGGCCTGCGAGTTCCTCGGCGAGAAGCTCGGCGGCCAGGGCAAGGTGATCGAGTTCCAGGGCTCGCTCTCCTCGATCAACGGCCGGGACCGCTCCGAGGCGTTCGCCGAATGCATGAAGACGAAGTTCCCCGGGATCACCATCTTCGAGGAGCCGACCGAGTGGGAGGGGCCGAAGGCCGCCGCCGCGCTACAGACCCGGCTCGCCCAGCACCCCGACATCAAGGGCATCTACATGCAGGCCGGCGGCGTCTTCCTGGCGCCGACCCTCCAGGTGCTGAAGGCCAAGAACCTGCTGGTGCCGCCGACCGACCCCAAGCACATCTTCATCGTCTCCAACGACGGCATCCCGCAGGAGTTCGAGGCGATCCGCAAGGGCGAGATCGACGCCACCGTCTCGCAGCCCGCCGACCTCTACGCCAAGTGGGCGCTCTATTACGCCAAGGCGGCGGCCGAGGGCAAGACCTTCCAGCCCGGCCCGACCGACCACAACAGCACCATCATCGACGTCGGCAACGGCCTCGAGGACCAGATCGCCGCCCCGCTGGTCACCAAGGAGAACGTCGACGATCCGGCGCTCTGGGGAAACCAGATCGGCAAGTGATGACCGGTCAGACGCAGACCGCAGGCACCGTGGCCGGGGCCGTCGCCCCGGCCGCGGAGGCCCGCGACATCTCGAAACGGTACGGCGCGACGGTCGCCCTGCACTCCGCCGGCATCAGCATCGCAGCGGGCGAGACACACGCCCTGGTCGGGCGCAACGGCGCCGGCAAGTCCACCCTGGTCTCGATCCTGACCGGGCTGCAGCGGCCGGACAGCGGCCAGGTGCACTTCGACGGGGTGCCCGCGCCGGCACTGGCCGACCGCGACGCCTGGCGACAACGGGTCGCCTGCGTCTACCAGAAGTCGACCATCATCCCCACCCTGACGGTCGCGGAGAACCTCTTCCTCAACCGCCAGGCCGGGCGCGGGCTGATCGACTGGCGCGGGCTGCGCCGCCGCGCCGCCGACCTGCTCGAGGGGTACGGCGTCGCGGTCGACCCGGCCGCGCCGGCCGGCAGCCTCAGCGTCGAGCAGCGCCAGCTCGTCGAGATCGCCCGCGCGCTGTCGTTCGGTGCGAAGTTCATCATCCTGGACGAGCCGACCGCGCAGCTCGACGCCGCCGCGATCGAACGGCTCTTCGGCCGGATGCGCGAGTTGCAGGCCGCCGGGGTGACCTTCCTGTTCATCTCGCACCACCTCCAGGAGGTCTACGAGGTCTGCCAGACCGTGACGGTGCTGCGCGACGCCCGGCACATCCTGACCCAGCCGGTGGACATGGTCGCCCGGGAGGCGCTGGTCGCCGCGATGACCGGCGACGCGGGGGAGACCCTGGCCGGGATCGACCGGCCGGCCGTACCGGAGAGCGCGCCGGTCGTGCTCGACGTCGCCGGGCTCGGCCTGGCCGGCTTCTACGCCGACGTCGACCTGACGGTGCGGGCCGGTGAACTGGTCGGGCTGATCGGTTCGGGCAGCAGCGGCAAGGTGGCGCTGGCCGAGACGATCGCCGGGCTGCGCCGGGCCGACACCGGCACGGTCAGCCTGGCCGGCAGCACCCCGAAGCCGGGCAGCGTGCCCGCCGCGCTTGCCGCCGGCCTCGGCTACCTGCCGCAGGACCGGCACCGGGAGGGGCTGGTGCCGCTGCTGTCGGTGGCGGAGAACGCCACCCTGCCGATCACCGACCGGCTCGGGCCGGCCGGGATCATCGCGCCGGCCCGGCAGCGTGCCGTGGCCCAACGCATGATCGAAACCTACGACATCAAGACCGACGGTCCGCACCAGCCGGTCAACGGACTCTCCGGCGGCAACGCCCAGAAGGTGGTACTCGCCCGCGCGCTGGCGAACGACCCGAAGGCGCTGGTGATGGTGAGCCCGACCGCAGGGGTGGACGTCCGCTCCAAGGACTCCCTGCTGCGGGCGGTCGCCGAGGCGGCGGCCCGGGGCACCGGGGTGCTGATCGTCTCCGACGAACTCGACGACCTGCGCTCGTGCGACCGGGTGCTGGTGATGTTCCACGGACGGGTGGTCCGGGAGGTCTCCCGGGGTTGGGCGGATGCCGAGCTGGTGACCGCAGTAGAGGGAGTGGAGGAGCTTTGACCGGCACCCAGACAATCGCCAAGCCGCCGGCCCCGGCGCCAGGCCGCCCCGGACTCGGCGGCCGGGTGCCGCTGGCCCGGCTGCGGGACCTCGCGCTGGTCCCCGCGATCCTGCTGCTCGTCGTGGTGGGCGCGGTCATCGACCCGGTGTTCCTCTCCACCGCCAACATCACCAACGTGCTGCAACAGCAGACCGAACTGGCGCTGCTGGTACTCGCCGAGGCGATCATCCTGATCGCCGGCAAGTTCGACCTGTCGCTGGAGTCGACCATCGGGCTCGCCCCGGCGCTGGCCCTGGCGCTGGTCATCCCGGCCGCCAGCAACGGGCTCGGCACCGAGCTGCCGGCCAGCCTGGCGATCCCGATCTGCCTGCTCGCCGGCATGGCGATCGGGGCGTTCAACGGGCTGCTCATCCTGCGATTCAAGCTCTCCGCGTTCATCGTGACCCTGGGCATGTTGATCGTGCTGCGCGGTCTCCAGATCGGGATCACCGGCGGGCAGAATCTCTTCGACATCCCGCCGTCGGTGCTCTATCTGGGCAACGCGGTCTGGTTCGGTGTACCGGCGTCGATCTGGATCAGCGGGACGCTCTTCGTCGTCGGGATCGCCGCGCTCGGGTTCTTCCGGCACGGCCGGGCGGTCTACGCGATCGGCGGCAACACCGACGCGGCCCGAGCGGCGGGTATCCGTACCGACCGGGTGGTCTGGATCATCCTGATGATCGGTGGGCTGCTGGCGGCGCTGGCCGGGTTGCTGATGACCGGCCGGCTCGGCTCGGTCGCGGCGGCACAGGGCGACGGCATGATCTTCACCGTCTTCGCCGCTGCGGTGATCGGTGGGATCAGCCTCGACGGCGGCAAGGGGACGCTCTTCGGCGCGCTCTGCGGCGTCATCGTCCTCGGCTTGATCAACAACATCCTGACCCTCGCCGGGGTCTCCGCCCAGTGGATCCAGGCCATCTACGGCGCCATCATCCTGATCGCGCTGATCCTGGCCCGGCTCACCTCCGGCAAGGCGCAGGACTAGCGGTCGGGACCGGTCCGGCGTGCCCGCCGACGGCACACCGGACGGTCCCGGCCGGACAGGCATCGGAAGGAGCTTCGCAGCCATGCAGCGGATCGCCCTGCACACCCGGCTCAGGCCGGGGCGGGAGGCTGAGTACGACCGCGTCCACCAGGTCATCCCCGCCGAGCTGGACAGCGCGCTGCGCGCCGCCGGGGTGTACGCGTGGCGGATCTGGCGGGACGGGCGCGACCTGTTCCACCTGGTGGAGGTGGAGGACTACCAGCGGATGCGGCACGAACTGCGCGACCATCCGGCGAACGTACCGTGGCAGGCCCGGATGGCCGAGCTGCTGGAGGTGCGGGACGACTACTCCGGCAACGACTCGGGCCTGTCGCTGGTCTGGGAACTGCCGACAGATGGCGAGGAGACGGCATGACGGGGATCAGGGTGGGGCACTCCAAGGTGGTCGTGAGCCCGCTGGGCCTCGGCTGCGCCCCGATCGGCAACCTCTACACGGCGGTCGGCGAGGCCGAGGCGCTGGCGACGGTGGCGGCGGCCTGGGAATCCGGGATCCGCTACTTCGACACCGCCCCGCACTACGGCCTCGGGCTCTCCGAGCGGCGGCTCGGCGACGCGCTGCGTACGCTGCCGCGCGAGGAATACACGGTGAGCAGCAAGGTGGGGCGGCTGCTGGTACCGGACCGGTCCGGGGCGGGGCGGCGCGACGACCAGGGTTTCGACGTACCGGCCGACCACCGGCGGCTCTGGGACTTCAGCACCGACGGGGTCCGGCGGTCACTGGAGGCGAGCCTGGTCCGGCTCGGCCTGGACCGGATCGACCTGGTGCTGATCCACGACCCGGAGGACCACCAGACACAGGCGCTGGAGCAGGGCTATCCGGCCCTGCACGAGCTGCGGGCCCAGGGCGTCGTCGGCGCCATCGGGGTCGGCTCGAAGCAGTGGCAGGTGCTGCACCGGTTCGTCGCCGAGACCGAGGTCGACGCGGTGATGGTGGCCGGCCGGTACACCCTGCTGGAGCAGCCGGCGCTGGACAGCCTGCTGCCGGAGTGCGGCCGGCGCGGCGTCTCGGTGCTCAACGCGGGCGTCTTCAACAGCGGACTGCTCGCCGTCGAGCGGCCGCACGCCGGGCTCCCGTACGATTACGCCGACGCCCCGGCCGAGATCCTGGAGCAGGCCCGGGCGATCGCCACCCTCTGCGCCGCGCACGGCACCACGCTGCCGGCGGCGGCGCTCGCCTTCGCCGCTGCCCACCCGGCGGTCGCCTCCGTGGTGGTCGGCGCGCACAACCCCGAGCAGGTACGCCGGAACGCCGCGCTGCACGCGGCCGAGCCGCCGCCCGGGGAGTTCTGGTCGGAGCTGGCCGCCGTGGGACTGCTCCGCCCGGACGCGCCCGTCCCCACCCAGCGGGTCGGCACGCCATGATCGTCGACGCGCACCACCACCTGTGGCGGATCGAGGATGGCTACCGGTGGCTCGACGCGCCGGAGCTGGCCCCGATCCGCCGCTCCTTCCTCCCCGCCGACCTGGTCGCCGAGCTGACGGCGGCCGGGGTCGACCGGACCGTACTGGTCGAGGGCGGCCGGTGCGACACCGCCGAGGCGGCGATCCTGCTCGGCCACGCCGCCGAGTGTCCGGCGATCGCCGGAGTGGTCGCCTGGGCGGACCCGGCCGATCCGGGGCTGGCCGACACCCTCGCCGGCTACCGCCGGCTGCCCGGTGCCGAGCTGCTGGTCGGGATCCGGCCACAGCTGCAGGCCGAGACCGATCCGGGCTACCTGGACCGGCCGGAGGTGCGGCGCGGGCTGCATACCATCGCGGAAGCCGGACTGGCCTTCGACGTGGTGTGCCGGGCGGACCAGTTGCCGGCGGTGGCCCGGGCCGCCCGGGAGGTGCCGGAGCTGCGGTTCGTGCTGGACCACCTGGGTAAGCCGGCGATCCGCGACGGTGCGGCCGGGTTGGCTGCCTGGTCCGGTCCGGTCGCCGAGCTGGCGGCCGTGCCGAACGCGACCGCGAAGCTCTCGGGGCTGGTGACCGAGGCGGACTGGGGGCGGTGGCTCCCGGCGGACCTGCGGCCGTTCGTGGCCGAGGCGGTCCGGTTGTTCGGGCCGGAGCGACTGATGTTCGGTTCGGACTGGCCGGTCTGCCGACTCGCCGCCGGTTACGGTGCGGTGCTGTCGGCGCTGACCGAGGTGCTGCCGCCGCTGTCGACGGCCGAGCGGTCGGCGGTCTTCGGCGAAACGGCGGTGCGGACCTACCGGCTCGGCACCTAGCCGACGCCTAGTCTTCGCGGTACGGAAAGGACGTGGGAGGAACGCGTGGCGGTCACAGACGAGGCGATCGACAAAATCAAACAGATGATCGTCGCCGGCGAACTGCGCCCCGGTGACCGGCTGCCCCGGGAACCCGACCTGGCCGAGCGGCTCGGGCTGTCCCGCAACTCGCTGCGGGAGGCGGTCAAGGCGCTCTCGCTGATCCGGGTCCTCGACGTACGCCAGGGCGACGGCACCTACGTGACCAGCCTCGACCCGGCGCTGCTGCTGGACGCGTTGAGCTTTGTCGTCGACTTCCACCGCGACGACACCGTGCTCGAATTCCTGGAGGTACGCCGGATCCTGGAACCGGCCGCGACGGCGCTGGCCGCGCAGCGGATGACCGAGGAGCAGTTGGGCAAGCTGCGAGATGTGCTGGACGGGCTCGGGGAGGATCCGAGCATCGACGAGCTGGTCGCGAACGACCTGGAGTTCCACCGGCAGATCGCGGCGTGTGCCGGCAACAACGTGTTGACGTCGTTGCTGGACAGCCTCTCCGGGCCGACGACCCGGGCCCGGGTGTGGCGCGGGCTCACCCAGGAGGGTGCGGTCAGCAAGACCCGGGAGCAGCATGCGGCGATCCTGGACGCGGTCGCGTCGGGGCAGCCGGAGCTGGCCCGGGCGTGGGCGACGGTGCACATCGCCGGGGTGGAGGAGTGGCTGCGCCGGGTGCTCTGACGCCCTCCGTCGACATCGTCATCGGGGCAGGGGCATCCGGGCGAGGGTGGTCACGGCACCGGGTCGGCCGAGCTGGCCTGGCGACGCCCACCACGTCGTTGCAGCAGCCGAGCCACGATCATGGGCAGCAGGTGCAGCACGACGACGAGCACGGCGGCCAGCGAGGCGGTCTGACCGGCTGACAGCCCCTGCAGTGCGAGCACCAACCATGCGCATGCGCCGGTGACCAGCGCGTTGATCGCAAGCCGCAGCACAATCCCGCGAGTCGACGTGTCCGTGCCGGCCGCGTCGGGCTTGGCGGCGCGCCGCCGCAGGTTCGTGATCGTCGCCGCGACCGCCATCAGGATGCCGAACTGGAGCGCCCAGAAGGCGGTCCTGCCGACGCTGGCCCCGCTGGTCACCGGGGGCGCGGTGACGGTCGTGGCCGCGAACACGGCGAAGGCCGGAATCCAGGTGAAGACGAAGGCGGACGTCGCTGTCAGCGCGATCCTTCTCGGCAGGCTCACCTCCGGCTGAACCTGTTGCCCGATGCGGGCGATCACCTCCTCGGAGGCCCACACCAACTTCCGGGGCGACCGCGTGTCGGGCGTCGGGCGTGACATGCGGGCAAGCCTAGTGGGGTAGGTCACCGATGGCGAGAACGGGCAAACCGCCGGATCCGTGGCCTGGATATCAGTAGCGCCGCTGTTGCTGCCCGGTGGAGGTCAGACCTGCAGAGAGGCCGTCCGGGCGGACAACTCATCGCGTACCCGGTGTCGGTAGCGCAGCGGTGACTCGCCCACCTCCCGCTTGAACGCGGTGCTGAACGCACTCTCCGACGCGTAGCCCAGTTCCGACGCCAGCGATCCGACCCGGACATCGCCGTCCCGAAGAGCCCGCTGCGCCAGCAGCATCCGCCAGCGGTTGAGGTAGGTCAGCGGCGGCATGCCCGCCAATGGCGGCGCGCGAGACCCAGCGGCCCCGCACCGCGAAACCGCCGGCTCGACGGCCGACGACGTCCTCCGGGGCATCGACCTGGCCGGCCGGAACGCCATCGTCACCGGCGGACACGCCGGGCTCGGCCTGGAGACCACCCGTGCGCTCAGCAAGGCCGGCGCATCCGTCACCGTCGGCGTGCGCAACCCGGACCGCGCGGCGGCAGCGCGGGCCGGGATCGAGCGGGTCGAGATCGGTCACCTGGACCTGCTCGACCCGACGTCGATCGACGCCTTCGCCGCCCGCTACCTCGGCTCCGGCCGCCCGCCGCACATCCTGATCAACAACGCCGGCATCATGAGCGGGCCCCTGTTCCGAGACGCGCGTGGCTACGAATCGCAGTTCGCGACCAACCATCTCGGCCACTTCCAGTTGACGCTGGGCCTGCTGCCCGCACTGCGCGCCGCCCACGGCGCCCGAGTCGTCAACGTGACCTCCGGCGGCCATCGCCTCTCCGACATCCGCTGGGACGACCCGCACTTCGCCACCGGCTACGACGGCATGCTCGCCTACGGCCAGTCCAAGACCGCCAACGTGCTGTTCGCGGTCGAGCTGGACCGCAGATGGGCCGACGACGGGATCCGCGGCTACGCGGTGCACCCCGGCATCGTCGTCAGCACCGGCCTGGGACCCTCGCGGGCCGAGGACGGACCCTCGGTGACCGAGGACCAGCTGCGGGCCATGGGACTGATCGATGAATCCGGTCTGCCGATCATCGACCCCGATCGTGAGAGGAAGACACCGCAACAGGGGGCCAGCACCAGCGTGTTCGCCGCGACCAGCCCACTGCTCGCCGGGATCGGCGGTGTCTATCTGAAGGACAACGACGTCTCACCGTTGGACACCCCGAGGCCCATCGACTTCGGTGCCGAGCAGGACATCCCGTCCGACGTCGTGCCGCACGCCGTCGACCCGAAGTCGGCACAGCGGCTGTGGGAGCTGAGCGAGCAACTGATCAAGGCGTAACGCGCCGCCGCGGTCTCGGCGCGACAGCTGCGGCAACCGAGTTCTAGTGAACCTTTTCAACCTGAACCGCGCGGCGCTCACACACCGCGTCCGACCTCGCGCTCCGACGGACCGCAAGGGGAGGTTGAAAAAGGTTCAGTGGAGGCCGAGGCGGAAGACCTCGAAGCCGGCCGCGTACTTGGCGCCCAGGCGGTTGCCGGTCTGCCGGGAGATGCCTTCCAGGAACTCTTCGGGGTCGAAGTCTCCGGCGCCGAGACCGCGCAGATAGGCGGCATGCGCCTCAAGTGACCGGACGCCCAGGTCGAAGGTGTCGGTGATGTCGGCGGCGTGCTTCGACAGCGGTGAACCGGCCGCCCACACCTCCCGGACCCCGCCCCACTTCTCCAGCCCCTCGTCGATCTGCTCGCGGAACACCCAGCGGTTGGCCGCGTCGCGCACGGCATCGAGGACGGCCCGGCCGGTGACGATGTGGTCGGACATGTTCAGCGCGTTGCCGGCCTCGTCCCAACTGTCCCGGAAGTTGTTGGTGATCACGATCTCCGGCCGGTACCTCCGGATCACCCGGCTCAGGTCACGACGCAGCGCGACGCCGTACTCCAGTACGCCGTCGGGCAGCCCGAGGAAGTCGACCCGGGACACCCCGACGATCGCCGCGGAGGCGCGCTGCTCCTCCTCACGGATCGGCCCGGCCTCGGCCGGGTCCATCCCGTCGATGCCGGCCTCGCCGCTGGTGAGCAGCGCGTAGACGACCTCCTTGCCCTGCCGCGTCCAGCGGGCGACGGCCGCGGCGGCGCCGAACTCCAGATCGTCGGGGTGGGCGACGATGGCGAGCGCGCGCTGCCAGCTCTCGTCGACGGGCTGGAGCGGGTTGGCGACGACGGGTGTGTCAGCAGTCATGGGACCATCTTGCTCGACGCCGCTTCGAGACGGCATTCGCGCCACGGTGCCACGCCGTTCCGAGTCCGGCTGCCTGGGCAGCCGGGCCGGCGCGACCGGGCCGGGCTCCTCGCTGGTCCGGGTCGTTCAGCGGCACGGGTCGACGTGGATCTTCGGGGCGGCCCCCCAGCCGGGCTCGCGCTCGCCACGCAGCACCCCCGCCACCTCGTCCAACCCGACCGTCGCCGCCACCAGCGGGCGCGGGTCGACCGCTCCGGAGGCGTACAGCTCGATGGCGCCGGCGAGCCCTCCGGACGCGCTGAGCACGCCGACCGCGGTGACGTCCTTGAGCACCAGCTCGCGGGTGTCGAGCAGGCTCGGCCGTTCGGCGAGCCCGATGTAGACGACCCGGCCGCCGGGCTCCACCCGGTCGACGGCGAGCGCCGGCAGCCGCTCGTCGTTGGCGGCGTCGGCGACCGCGTCGAAGGCGAGCGCCGCCGGGGCCGGCAACGTCCGCGCGGTCCAGGCGTACCCGAAGCCGAGCCTGCGGGCGACGTCGAGCGAGGGCTCCTCCCGGCCGAGCAGGTGCACCTCGGCACCCCGGGCCGCCGCGATCTGTGCCACCAGCAGGCCGATGGTGCCCGGGCCGAGCACCAGCAGCCGGCGGCCGGGGCCGACCTGCGCCGCCTCGACCACCCGGAGCGCGTTGCCGCCCGGCTCGACCAGCGCACCGAGCGTCGCGTCGACCTGATCGGGCAGCGGGTGCAGGGCCCGGACCGGTACCGGCAGCCGCTCGGCGAGCGCACCCGGCCACCCGCCCCGGATGCCGATCTCGTGGCGGTCGGCGCAGAGGTGCTGCCGTCCGCCGTGGCACCGGGCGCACCGGCCGCAGCCGAGCATGGTGTCACCGGTGACCCGCCGACCCAGCCACTCCTCGGGCACGCCGGAGCCGACCGACGACACCACACCGCACCACTCGTGCCCGATCCGGAGCGGATACCGGGCGTCGCCGCTGTGCAGGTACGCCATGTGCCCGGAGAAGAACTCGGCGTCGGTGCCGCAGACGCCGGCTCGCACCACGTCGACCACCACCTCGCCCGGCCCGGCGACCGGCGGCGCGACCTCGCGTACCTCGGCCGCACCCGGACCGGTCACCACGAAGGCACGCACGGTCAGCTCACCGCACCGGACGCGGCGCGACGGCGTGGTACCGGCGCGATTCGCGGAAGTCGGCGTAGGCCGTACCCGAAGTTGTTCTTGATAATGGAGAGTATGCCTGCACTTCGGAGCGACCAGTGGTACGCCGGCTCGGACCGTAACGCCTACCTGCACCGGGCGTGGATGCGGCGCGGTGCGCCGGACTCGGCGTTCGCGGGACGTCCGCAGATCGCCATCGCCAACACCGCCTCGGACCTCACCCCCTGCAACCGGCACCTGGACGAGGTCGCGGCGAGCGTCGCGAACGGGATCTGGGAGGCCGGCGGGGTGCCGCTGAACCTGCCCGTGGTCTCACTGGGGGAGACGCAGGTCAGGCCGACCGCGATGCTCTGGCGCAACATGGCCGCGATGGCGATCGAGGAGATGATCCGGGCCAACCCGGTCGACGGGGTGGTGCTGCTCGGCGGCTGCGACAAGACCATCCCGGCACTGCTGATGGGTGCCGCCTCGGTGGACCTGCCGGCGGTGGTGGTGCCCGGCGGCCCGATGCTGACCGGCACGTTCCGGGGTGTGCCGCTCGGTTGCGGCACCGACGTGTGGCGGCTGTCGGAGGAGGTACGCGCCGGCACGCTCTCCCCGGCGGGCTTCCTCGACTCCGAGTCGTCGATGATCCGCAGCCGTGGGCACTGCAACACCATGGGTACGGCCTCCACGATGGGCCTGCTGGCCGAGGTACTCGGGATGACCCTGCCCGGTACCGCGGGCCTGCCGGCTCCGGACAGCCGGCTGCTGGCCCGGTCGCACGGCACCGGCAAGCTGATCGTGGAGATGGTCGCGCGGCAGCGCCGGCCGAGCCAGGTGTTGACCGAGGCGTCCTTCCGGAACGCGATCGTCGCGCTGGCCGCGCTGGGCGGCTCGACGAACGCGGTCGTGCACCTGCTGGCCATCGCCGGCCGGGTCGGGGTGCCGATCACCCTGGACGACGTCGACCGGCTCGGCAGCGGGGTGCCGCTGCTGGTCGACCTGCAACCCGCCGGCCGCTTCCTGATGGAGGACTTCCACCGGGCCGGTGGCCTGCCGGCGGTGCTGAACCAGGTCGCCGACCTGCTCGACCCGGCGGCGCCGACGGTGACCGGCCGGCCGATCGGCGACTACCTCGCCGGGCACGAGATCAGTGATCCGGAGGTGATCCGGACCCGCAGCGCACCGCTGATGCCGGAGGCGGGGATCGCGGTGCTGCGCGGCAGTCTCGCCCCGGCCGGCGCCATCATCAAGCCCGCCGCCGCCTCTGCGCACCTGCTGCGGCACCGGGGCCGGGCGGTGGTCTTCGACTCGGTCGAGGACCTGCACGCCCGGCTCGACGACCCGGATCTCGACGTCGACGCCGACTCGGTGCTGGTGCTGCGCGGCTGCGGGCCGAAGGGCTATCCGGGGATGCCGGAGGTGGCCAACCTGCCGCTGCCGGAGAAGCTGCTGCGCCAGGGGGTACGGGACATGGTGCGGATCTGCGACGGCCGGATGAGCGGCACCGCGTACGGCACGGTGGTGCTGCACGTCGCGCCGGAGGCCGCCGCCGGTGGGCCGCTGGGGCGGGTACGCACCGGTGACCCGATCGTGCTGGACGTCGCGGCGCGCCGGCTTGACGTGGACATCCCGGCCGCCGAACTGGCGGCCCGGCCGCTCGCCGAGGCGATGGCGACCTCGTTCGCCCGGCCGGCCCGGGGCTGGGAGCGGCTCTACGTCGACACGGTGCTCGGTGCGGACACCGGCGCCGACCTGGCGTTCCTGGTCGGCGGCAGCGGCGACCGGGTGGCCCGGGAGTCGCACTGACGAACCGGGCCGGGCCGTCTGTCAGCGCCGTCCGGCTCTGGCCAGGGCCTCCTCGGCCTGGGTGGCCAGGGTGCTGACCAGGTCGGCTGCGGACGGCAGGTCGGTGATGAGATCGACGGCCTCGCCGGCCCAGACCGGTAGCGGCGGTACGGCGCCGAGGGCGACGTCGTGCTGGTAGTCCCGTCCGGCCTGGGAGTCGCCGGCGAGTTCGGCCTCGCGGCCGCGCCACCGGTCCAGGTGGGGGTGGCCGAGCGTACGGGCGGGGTACTTCGACGGCCATCGGGAGCCGCGCAGGACGTCCAGTACGCTGCTGCGCTCGGTCTCCTCGCCCCGTCCTTCGATGATCGCCTTGGTGATCTCGGGCGGAACCAGCGCTTCGGCACTGGCCTGGAAACGGGTACCGATCAGGGCTCCGGCGGCGCCCAGGGCCAGGGCCGCGGCGAGGCCGCGCCCGTCGGCGATCCCGCCGGCCGCCAGCACCGGCACCGGCGCGGCGAGATCCACCACGACGGGTACGAACGGCAGTGTGGACCGTCCCCGCCGGGCTCCATGGCCACCGGCCTCGGTGCCCTGCGCCACGATGACATCGGCGCCCAGGTCCACGGCCTGCCGGGCCTCCTCCAGATCGGTGACCTGGATGATCAGGACCGCTCCGGCCCGCCGGACGGGTGCCACGAAGGGGCTCGGATCGCCGAAGGAGAGCATGACCGCCCGGGGGTGGTATTCCAGCGCGCGTTCCACCGCACCGACGTCGATCGCCCAGGTCAGGAAGCCGACCCCCCACGGCTGATCCGTGCCTGCGGCGACGATCGGCGCCTCGCGGTCGAGCCACTCCCGATCGCCGTGAGCCGCGCCGAGCATCCCGAGGCCGCCGCCGCGAGCGACGGCCGCTGCCAGTGCGCCGCCGGCCGACCCGCCCATCGGCGCCAGCGCGATCGGATGCCGTACCCCGAACAACCGCGTGAACTCTGTCGTCAACGCCATCGTCGCATCATCGCTGCCGCGCGGTGACATTGTCTCGTTCCCGACCCGGGCCGGTGCGATTTACTCGATCACGTCGCCGTGGCGGTGCCGGGACGCCACCGGTCCGGCGAGGGACTTCGCCGGGCCGGTGGCCCTGTCAGAGCTGCCTGAAACCGGGTGTCCGTGCCGACAGCCGTGCGCCCTACAGCCGGGCGCCGAGCTGGGGATAGTCGCGTGGGCGCAGGAAGTCCGAGCTGCGGATGTTGCCGTTGGCGTCGCGCGGTCCGGTCAGCGTGGCCGGGTTGGTGCTGACCAGGTCGGCCGCGCTCCACGAACTCTTGATGTCCCAGGAGTTGCCGGTGGCCGTGGAGGAGCCGAGCGAGACCCCGGCGCCGTTGGCGACGGCGAGGTTCCCGGTCAGCCGGGAGGTGGAGTTGGCGAACTTGAAACCGCCGTCGCCGTTGCGCCAGGCGCTGTTCCGGTCGACGGTGACGGTGCCGGGGTTGCCGTTGTCGATGAAGCCGCCGACGGCGTTGTCGAAGGCGATGCTGTTCCGGATGGTGTGGTTGGCCGGCGGGTCGGGGTCGCCGCCGCCCATCTTGAAGCCGTTGCCGTCGCCGACGTAGTCGGGCAGGTTCCACCGGTTGACGCCGTTGCCCCAGGCGGCCGAGTTCTCCACCAGGATCGGCGAGGTGAACAGCCAGGCGTCGAAGCCGTCGTCGGAGTTGTTCCACAGCCGGGCGCCGCGTACGACGTTGCCGCTGCCCGAGCCCTCCTTGATGGCGAGCCCGTCGGCGCTCTCGCCGTTCTTGCGCGGGTCGCGGTTGCCGTACGCGTCGAGGTTGAGCACCTGGTTGTTACTGGCCGCGCCCTGGATCTGGAGTCCGGACTCGTAGTTGTCCCGGGTGACGAGCCGGTCGAAGACGTTGTTGTTGCAGTCCCGGCAGAAAATCGCGTACGGCCCGTGCGTGATCTCCAGCCCGCGGATCCGCCAGTAGTCGGCCTCCATGTGCAGCACCCCGCGCTCCAGGTTCGGGATGCTGCCGCCGACCGGCGCCGGGGTGTGCGGCAGGTTCTCCCCGTCCAGCACCACCCGTTCGCCGTTGTAGTTGCTGATCGTGTACGGGCTCGCCGAGGTGCCGTCCTTCATGATCCGTACGTTGGTGCCGAACTGGTAGGTGCCGCCCCGCAGCGCGATGGTGGTGCCCGGGGTGGCCAGGTCGACCGCCCGGCCCAGCGTCGCCAGTGGGGCACTCAACGTGCCCGGGCTGGCGTCGTTGCCGTTCGTCGCCACGATCAGCGTCGACGCCGCGGCCTGCGCGGGGACGGTGGGGCCGAGACTGGTGCCCACGGCAGCGGCGACGGTGGCAGCCAGCGCCGCCGACAGTGCCGTTCGGTGCAGTCGTGACATCGAGAAACTCCCTGGTGGTTGACCGGGGTGGGCGGGCCCGCCGTGCCGCGCGGGCCCGCCCGGTGCGGCCCGGGTGTTACCGGTAGGTGAGGTCGGACGAGGAGTAGATGCAGTTGGTGCCGTCGGCGCCGGTGCCGACCTGGGTGGGCTCGTCACCGTCGTCGTTGCCGTTGTACTTGCGGCAGATCACCATGGACCGGCCGGAGTCGTTGACGATGGTGATCCCGGTGAACCGGGCGGTGTCGCCGTAGTTCACGTTGACCCCGGCGACGGTGTTGCCGGGCCGGGTCAGCGTGACGTTGCGGATCACGACGTTGCGCTGGTGCTGGGTCGAGCAGTTGCCGCACGAGCGGTAGAAGGTGCCGAAGTTGCTGGCCTGGAAGTTCTGGATGGTCAGCGTGCCGGGCCCGTTGTGCTGGAAGACCTTGTCGCTGGCGCTGCGCGCACCGCCGCCGTCGACCAGGAAGCTCGGCGATCCGCTGCCCCGGAAGGTGGCGGCGTCCTCGCCGACGTCCTCCCACCAGACGTTGCGCAGGGTGCACGGCCCGGAGCAGTGCACGCCGTCCCCGGCGGGAGCGCCGATGATGACGTTCTGCAGGGTGGCGCCGGAGGCGAGACTGAACATCGGGTCCTGGTCCTCTTCCTGGCCGCCGTCGCCGATGCAGCAGTACCGGCGCATCCCGCCGTCGAGGGTGCCGGAGACCGAGATGGTGCCGTTGACGCTGACCTGCCCGGTCGGGGTGGGCCAGGCGCCGGTCGGCGGCGGGTTCGTCGGTGGCGTACCGCCGCCGACGGTGGCCAGCCGCCACTGCTGGTTCGCCCCGTCCAGGTCGGCGAACTGGGCGATCGGGGCGCCGTCGGCGGTCGACCACTCCCAGACGTCCAGGGCCTTGCCGCTGTGCCGGTTGATGAACCGGACGTGCCCGCCGTCGGAGTCGGCCAGCCGGAAGTGCTGCCGGGTGTTGTTGTTGTCGGTCATCTGGACCAGGCCGGTGCCGTCGTCGGCGTTGGGCAGTTCCAGCACCTTGCCGCTGTGCACCGAGCGGATCCGGTAGTAGCCGCCGCCGGCGTCGACGAACCGCCACTGCTGGACGGCCAGGTCGTTGCGGGCGAACTGGACGATCGGCGCACCGTCGTTGGTGGCCCAGTTGTAGACGTCCAGGGCCTTGCCGCTGTGCCGGGAGATGATCACGTAGGTGGCGTTGGTGTCGACGGTCGCGGCCGAGGCGGTGCCGACGTCGACGACGCCGATCGTCGCCACCGCGGCGAGCGTGGTCGCGCCGGCCAGGACTGCCGCCCGCCAGCGTCTGGCGGGGCGGATAAGGCCGGCCGCCGCCATGGACTGCGTCATATCGGAGGACCTCCGGGAGCGTGGGTGGTGGTTGGGGGTACGAGGAACGCGCTTTCCTGTCAAGGCCGGAATCCTGTCGATCGATCAACCTCCAGTGCTGGTAGTGCGGCCGGGAGTCGGACCGCCGGCTCGCCGGGGCGCCGGACCTGCTCCTCGGGCGGTCGCGCCGTCCGTCGCCGGTGCCGGGACCGACCGGTCGGTGCGGCTGCCCTGGCGCCGCTGTTGGAGCGGCACTGTAGTAGAGCCATCGACAGCCGTCCAGATAACAGAAACCTGCCGAGAATTCGCGTCCAGTGGAAGAACTGGGCGAACGCTGTCTCGTTGACGTCCGCCGGCCGCTGTGTCACGCTGCTGGCGCAGCATGGAGTCGATCGACAGTGAGCGATGTGCGGATGGCCCGGAGCAAGGTCGAGTCACCCCGCGACACCGGCACGCTGGTCCGCGCCGCGCAGGCCGGCGACAAGCAGGCGCTCGGCGAACTCGTCGCCACCCATCTCCCGTTGGTCTACAACGTCATCGGCCGCGCGCTGAACGGGCACGCCGACGTGGACGACCTGGTGCAGGAGAGCATGGTCCGGGTGATGCGCGGCCTGCCGGGGCTGCGCGAGCCGGACCGGTTCCGCGCCTGGGCGGTGACGATCGCCTACCGGCAGGTCCAGCGCTATCTGCGGGAGCACCGGTCGAACCGGCTCCGCCTCCAGGAGGCGCCGCCGGAACTCGCCGACCCGAGCGGCGACTTCGCCGAACGTACCGTCACCGAGCTGGTGCTCACCGGCCAGCGCCGGGAACTGGTCGAGGCCACCGCCTGGCTGGCCGACGACGACCGGTACCTGCTCGCCCTCTGGTGGCAGGAGGCGGCCGGCGAGCTGACCCGGAAGGAGCTGGCGGAGGCGCTGGCCATCACCCCGCAGCACGCCGCCGTACGCCTGCAACGGATGCGGGCGCGGCTGGACTCGGCGCGGAGTCTCGTCCGGGCACTGCGGGCCGAGCCGCGCTGCCCCGACCTGCCGGGCCTGGGCAGTGCCGGAACCGGCCCGTCCGACTCCCGCAACCGCAAGCGGCTCACCCGGCACGTCCGGGAGTGTCCGCGCTGCACACCGCACCGGCACGGGCTGGTGCCGCCGGAGCGGCTGCTCCTCGGCATCTCCGCCCTGCCGCTGCCGGTCGCCGTCGCCGAAGGGGTCCGGATCGCACTCGACGCCGCCGCGCCCGCGCTGCTCGCCCCGGCCGTGCAGTCGGCGTGGCAGTCGGTCGTCGGCACCGTGCACCGGTTCTTCCAGGTCAAGACCGCGGCGGCGACCGCCGTGACCGTGCTGGCCGGCGGCGGGTTCTCGTACGCGGTCTACCAGACAGGGCTGCCGGAGGTCGAGGCCGGTGGCGCGGCGGCGTATCCGAGCGTGGCGACCAGCGGGGAAGCCGCTGCGGCCGCCACCCCGACCGCGAACCCGGCGGTACGGCAGCCCTCGCCGCCGGCCGGTCCGGGCGCGGTCACCGGCCTGACCCGGGCCGACCTGTACGTCGCGCCGGACGGCTCGGACAGCGCCGACGGCAGCCTGGAGCGGCCGTACGCCACCCTGAACAAGGCGGTCGCGGTGGTCCGGCCCGGCCAGACGATCGCACTGCGCGGCGGGACGTACCGGCCGACCGAGCCCGTGGTGATCGACACCAGCGGTACCCCGGACCGCCGGATCACCCTCGGCAACTACCGCGACGAGCGCCCGGTCGTCGACGCCGCCGCAGTGCCGGCGGACAAGTGGATGGTCACGCACCGGGGCAGCTACTGGACCGTCCTGGGCCTGGAGGTGATGAACTCCCGAAGCCACGCGTATGTCTGCGTGGCCTGCCGGCACAACGTGTTCCGGCGGCTCTCCATGCACGACAACGTGCGCTCCGGGCTGACCCTGCGCGAGCCGGGCACCATCGGCAACCAGGTGCTCGACAGCGACTTCTTCGGCAACTACGACCCGGCCGACCGGGGCCGCTCGGGTGTCGGGCTGGCCGTGAAGTTCGGGTCGGGGGAGGGCAACCTGGTCCGGGGCTGCCGGGCGTTCGACAACGCCGCCACCGGCTTCGACGTCGGTCACTTCGCCGGCTCGGTGCGGCTCGAACACAACTGGTCGTACGGCAACGGCGTCAACCGGTGGGGTGCGACCGAGTGGCAGGCCAACGCCGACGGCTTCCGGCTGGGCGGCGGCGACCCGGCACCGGCCGCCCCGCACGTGCTGCGGCAGAACGCGGCCTGGGACAACGCCGGGCACGGCTTCGCCGACGGGGGCAATCCCGGAGCGGTACGGCTGGAGCGGAACACGTCCTTCCGCAACGGCGGTACCGGCTTCGAGGTCCCCGGCGCGGCGGCCGTGCTGGACCGCAACGCAGCCGTCGGCAACGCCTCGCCCGCCTCGCTCGGCGACGACGGCCGGTCCACTGGCAACAGTTGGGACCGTGGTGGCCCGGCGGGGGTGGGGTTCCGGTCCACCGATCCGGCCGGCGCACAGGGACAGCGCCGGCCGGACGGTCGGCTTCCGCCGACGGAGTTCCTCGTCGGCGCCACCGACATCGGCGCCACGATGCGGCCACCGGCACAGTGAACCTTCTTCAACCTGAACCGCGCGGCGCTCGCGCACCGAGCCTGACCTTGCGGTCCACAGCACCGCAAAGGCGAGGTTGGAAAAGGTTCAGTGACGAGCCGGTCCCTGCGGGCCCGGTCGTGGTGGGCCGGCACCCGGGGCGATGGCGGCGGGACGGAGATCCGGTGGGCCCGGCCGGTGCGGGGCCACTGTAGGTCCGGCACTGACCGCAGTCAATGCGCTCCGCAATTCGCGAGGAGTTTGTTTCATCGGTTGACGTAAACCGAAACCCGGTCGTAACCTGTCCGGCAAGATCGGACCCGCCGGCCTGCTTCCCCTGCTCCACAGCGCCCCGACACCACCGAGCCGGTCCGGGCCCGTCGCGGCCGACCCGTCGCCGTAGCCGGTGCGGCGCGGCCCGCCCGGGTACGCCCGCACCAGCCTGGAACGCGCACCGGTGGCCGCCGGCAACTCCTGAAGGGACTGGGATCCCGTGACTGACCGAACGGCAAGAGTCGCCCGGACGCCGATGAGCCGCCGGGCCGTGCTGAGGACGGCCGGGCTCACCGGCCTCGGTCTCGGCCTCGGCGCCGCGGCATGCGGCCGGGGGTTCGGCGGCGGTGACGACGCCGAGGGCGGCACCGTCGCGCTCAACATGGTCTGGTGGGGCGACGCCAAGCGCGCCGAGAAGACCCAGGCCGCGCTGGACATCTTCCAGCGGAAGAACCCCGGCGTCACCGTGCGGACCGAATACCAGGACAGCGGACCGTACAAGGACAAGCTGGCCACCCGGTTCGCCGCCGGAGACGCGCCGGACGTGATGGCGATGCGGATGGACAGCCTGCGCGAGTACGCCGACCGGGGCGCGCTGCTCGACCTCGGGCAGCACGCCGACACGGTGGACCTGACCGGGTTGAGCGAGAACGCCCGGGCGCTGGCCGCGGTCGGCGACAGGACCTACGGGGTACCGGCCGGGCTCAACGCGATCGGCTTCGTCGTCAACCGGACGCTGACCGAGAAGTACGGCGTCGCGGTGCCGGACGGCGACACCTGGAACTGGCCGGACCTGGCGAGGTTCGCGCGGGAGGTGACCAGGGCCAGCGGCGGTAAGGTCTACGGCACCAACTTCGAGGCGTACACCCTGGCCAACATCATCGTCTTCACCCGGCAACGGGGTGAGGACTTCTACACCGCCGACGGCGGGCTCGGGGTCAGCGAGGCGACCGTCGCCGACTGGTTCGGGATGGTCGAGTCGATGCGCGCCGAGGGCGGCTTCCCGCCGGCCGGGTTCATCGAGAAGATCGGTGCGTCGGCCGAGCAGTCCTACCTGGCCAGAGGGTCCATCGCGTCGCAGATCATCCCGACCAACAACCTGCTGGCCTTCAACTCGGCCGCCGGGGGCAACCTGGCCCTGCTGCGCATCCCGGGCGAGACGCGGAGCACTCGTCGCGGCCAGTCCGTCGACTGCCCGCACCTCTGGTCGGTCGCCGCCGCCTCCAAGCACCGTGCCGAGGCGTTGCGGCTGCTCGACTTCCTGGTCAACGATGTCGAGGCGTCGAAGGCCACCGGCACCACCCGGGGCGTGCCGGCGAACTCGACGGTGGCCGACGAGATCAAGGCGACCCTGAGCCGGGACGACCAGGTCGCCACCGAATACCTCGGCGGGTTGCAGCGGGAGCAACTGCCCCGCTCGTACACCTATCCACCCGGCTCGTCGAAGATCGCCGCCACCCTGGAGTCGATCGCCGCCGAGGTCGAGTTCACGCGACAGACCCCGCAGCAGGCGGCGAAGGCGTTCGTCGAGGCCGGTCGGAAGGCGCTCGGCAGGTGAGGGCATCCGCCCCGGCGGGGGACGGCCGACCGTGAGCACGACGACCGGAGCGCCGGCCGGCGCTCCGGTCCGGCTCGATCCGGGTACGCCGCCGCCGGTGCCCGCCGCCCGCCGGGCCCGGCCGGGCAGGGACCGGGCCGGCTATCTGTTCCTGCTGCCCTGGTTCCTCGGGATGCTCTTCACGGTCATCCCGTTCTTCGCCTCGCTCTATCTGGCGTTCACCGACTACAACCTGCTCAACGCGCCCCGCTGGATCGGCGCGGAGAACTTCACCGAGATGCTGCACGACCCGCTGTTGCGCCAGTCGCTGAAGGTGACCTTCGTCTACACCTTCGTCTCGGTGCCGCTCTCCCTGGTCGTGGCGCTCGGGGTGGCGATGCTGCTCAACCGCGGCATCCGGGGCCTGTCCGTCTACCGGGCCGTCTTCTATCTGCCGTCGCTGCTCGGCGGCAGCGTCGCGGTGGTGCTGCTCTGGCGGTACATCTTCGGCCTGGACGGGATCGTCAACGCCTTCCTCGGCTGGTTCGGCATCGACGGACCCGGCTGGACCTCCGACCCCGACTGGGCGCTGACCACCCTGATCGTGCTGCACATCTGGACCTTCGGCTCGCCGATGGTGATCTTCCTCGCCGGGCTGCGCCAGATCCCGACCATGTACTACGAGGCCGCCGCGATGGACGGGGCGTCGAAGTGGCGACAGTTCCGCTCGGTGACGCTGCCGCTGCTCAGTCCGATCATCTTCTTCAACCTGATCCAGTCGCTGATCACGTCGTTCCAGACCTTCACCCAGGGCTTCGTGCTCAGCGGCGGCACCGGCGGCCCGGCCGACTCCACGATGTTCTACAACCTCTACCTCTACCAGCAGGGATTCTCCCAGTTCAACATGGGCTACGCCTCGGCCATGGCCTGGATGCTGCTGGTCATCATCGCGGCCTTCACCGCGCTGAACTTCCTGGCCGCGAAGTACTGGGTCTTCTACGACAACTGAGGTCATGCCATGTCGATCGAGACGAAGACTCCAGCCCGGGCTGCCCGGCGGCGGGCCGAGGAGGAGAGCCACCTCGAACGGGTGGGGAGCACTCGCCGGTCCCGGTTCACCCGGCACGTACTGCTCTGCCTGGTCGGCGCGGTGATGCTCTATCCGCTGCTCTGGATGGTCTCCAGTTCGGTCAAGCCGAGCCGGCAGGTCTTCACCGACCTGTCGCTGTGGCCGGCGGACTGGGACCTGAGCAACTATCCGGACGGGTGGGTCGCGCTGGAGCAGCCGTTCAGCGTCTACCTGGCCAACTCGTTCGTGATCGTCGTGCTGAGCATCGTCGGCAACCTGCTGTCCTGCTCACTGGCGGCGTACGGCTTCGCCCGGCTGAACTTCACCGGCCGCAAGCTCTTCTTCGCCCTGATGCTCGGCACCATGATGCTGCCCGGGCACGTGCTGCTGGTGCCGCAGTACATCGTCTTCGCCAAGCTGGGCTGGATCAACACGTACTACCCGCTGCTGGTGCCGAACTTCCTGGCCACCAACGCGTTCTACATCTTCCTGATGGTGCAGTTCATGCGGGCGCTGCCCCGGGAACTCGACGACGCCGCCCGGATCGACGGCTGCGGGCCGTTCCGGACCTTCTGGAGCGTGATCATGCCGCTCTGCATGCCCGCCTTCGCCACCACCGCGATCTTCACCTTCATCTCGGTCTGGAACGAGTTCTTCGGCCCGCTCATCTACCTCACCGACTCCGAGCTGTACACGGTGCCGCTGGCGCTGCGCCAGTTCGTCGACTCGGAGGGCCAGTCCCAGTGGGGGCAGATGTTCGCCATGTCGTTCCTGTCGCTCGCCCCGGTGATCGGGTTCTTCATCGCCGGGCAGAGGTACCTGGTCAAGGGCATCGCCACCACCGGCCTGAAATAGCCGGCCGAGGACGGGGAGGGCGCCACGCCGATGGCAGGGCAGCGACGACCGGCAGAGCGGCGACGACGGGCAGAGCAGCGACGACCGGCAGAGCGGCGACGACCGGCGGGGTACCGGCGGCCGTGGGTCGCCGACAACGGCGACGGCACCTACCGCAACCCGGTGCTGCACGCCGACTGGTCCGACCCCGACGTCGTGCGGGTCGGTGCCGACTACTACCTCGTCGCGTCCAGCTTCCACCGGGTACCCGCACTGCCGGTCCTGCACAGCCGGGACCTGGTCAACTGGTCCATCGTCGGCCACGCGCTGCCCCGGCTGGAGCCCGAGGAGGAGTTCCGGACCCCGCAGCACGGCCGCGGAGTGTGGGCGCCGGCCATCCGGTACCACGACGGCCGGTTCTGGATCTTCTATCCCGACCCGGACCGGGGGATCTTCGTGGTCACCGCCGCCGACCCCGCCGGTCCGTGGAGCCGGCCCCACCCGCTCAAGACCGGTCGCGGTCTGATCGATCCCTGTCCACTGTGGGACGAGGACGGCTCGGCGTACCTGGTGCACGCCTGGGCGAAGAGTCGGGCCGGCTTCAACAACCGGCTCACCTGCCACCGGATGAGTCCGGACGCGACCGAGCTGCGTGACGGCGGGCGGGACGTCGTCGACGGTGCCGCGCTGCCCCGCTACCGCACCCTGGAGGGCCCGAAGTTCTACCGCCGCGACGGCTGGTACTGGATTTTCGCGCCGGCCGGCGGTGTCACCGACGGCTGGCAGTCGGCGTTCCGGTCCCGGCACGTCCTCGGCCCCTACCAGGACCGGATCGTGCTGGCCCGGGGCGACACCGCGATCAACGGACCGCACCAGGGCGCCTGGGTGACGACCCCGCAGGGACAGGACTGGTTCCTGCACTTCCAGGACAGGGGCGCCTTCGGCCGGGTCGTGCATCTGCAACCGATGCGGTGGACCGCCGACGGCTGGCCGGCGATCGGCACGCCGACCGGCCGCGCCGTCGACCGAGCGGGCGAGCCGGCGGGCGTGTCCGGCGACGGGCCCGGCCAGCCGGTGCTCCGGCACGCCAAGCCGGCCGTCACCCCGGTCAGCCCGGTCACCGCTCCGGCCGCCGGTGACGACTTCACCGGGCCGCGGCTCGGGCCGCAGTGGGCGTGGGCCGCCAACCCCCGGCCGGACTGGTGGACGCTGCGGCCGGCGGGCGGGCTGCGGCTGGCCTGCGTACCCACCGATGCCGGCGACGACCTGCGGGGACTGCCCAACCTGCTCGGCCAGCGGCTGCCCGCCGACCGGTTCCGGGCCAGCACCCGGCTGCGGCTCACCGGTACCGGCCCCGGCGCCCGGGCCGGGCTGGCCGTACTCGGCAGAAGCTACGCCTGGACCGGCCTGCTGCGCACCGCGCACGGCGCCGTGCTGGTGCGGCGTACGGCGGGCGCGGGGGAGCGGGAGCGGGACGACGCCGCCGGGCTCGACGTACCGCTGCTGGCCGACGGGGATCCCGCCCCGGTGCTGCTCCGGGTGGACGTCTTCCCCGACGGGCGGTGCCAGTTCCTCGCCACCGTCGGACCCGAGCCGCCCCGACCGGTCGGCCCGCCGTTTCCGGCCACCGCCGGCCACTGGGTCGGTGCCACCCTCGGCCTCTTCGCCACCGCACCACCGCAGGCGGCACCGGAGGACGCGGCACAGGGGTCCGCCGACTTTCCCGGATCCGGCCCAGCAGCAGGTCCGCTGGCCGGCACCGGCACGGCGGAGTTCGACGCCTTCTGCGTCACCGATGCCGGCCGAGCGGACCGGCCGGCATGACGGCCGGGCAGCCACCCCGCGAGGAGGCGAGGATGCACGACCGGGACAGCGCCGCCGACCCCGTCAGGCTGAGCCTGGGCGGCCGGGCCGTCGCCGACTACGTGTGGCTGCCGCGGCTGCCCCGCACCGTGTCGCCCCGGCCGTTCCTGCATCCGGTACGCACCCTCGCCGGCACCGAGGTCACCGAGTCGATGCCGGAGGACCACCTGCACCACCTCGGGGTCAGCGTCGCGGTCGCCGATGTGGGCGGCGCCAACTTCTGGGGCGGGCGCACCTACGTGCCCGGGCACGGGCCGGTGCAGCTACCCAACCACGGCACCCAGCACCATCGCGCCTGGACCGTCCGGACCAGCACCGACGTACGCCACGAACTGCGCTGGGTCGGCCCGGACGGCACCGAGCTGCTGCACGAGCGCCGGCGGATCGCCGCCCTGCCGCTCACCGGGCAGGCGTGGGCGCTCGACTTCGGCTTCGAGCTGACCAACGTGACCGCCGAGCCGCTGGCCATCGCCAGTCCCGCCACCAACGGGCGGCTGGGCGCCGGGTACGGCGGGTTCTTCTGGCGGGCCCGGCGCGGCGACCGCCGGGTGCACGTGCTGGGCCCGGAGCGGACCGGCGAGCGGCACCTGCACGGTCGGCGGGCCGCCTGGCTGGCGCTGACCGGCGCCAGCACCGACCCGTGGACGTTGATCTTCGTCCCGGCGGGCCGGCCGCACCGGACCGACCTGTGGTTCGTGCGTAGCCGCGACTACGCCGGGGTGGGTTCCGCGCTGGCCTGGACGCAGCCGCTGGTCGTCGCGCCCGGCGGCCGGCTGCACCGGCGCATCGTCACCGTCGTCGCCGACGGCAGGCTACGCTCCCGACAGGTCGCCGACCTTGCCGGCGCGGTGGCGGCGATCCCGGCCGAGGCGGCACGGTCGTGAGTACCAGCCGTCGGGCCGAGCCCGGTGGCGCGGCCGTCCGGGCCGGCGGCGAACCTCGGCGGTTGGCGTACCACGGGGGCCAGGCGACGAGAGGCGGCGAGGTAACGATGGCACGTCCCGGCGTACCGGATCCGGTGCTCGCCGACCGGCCGCCCGGCACCGCCGTACTCCGGGTCCAGGGTCGCGACGTCGCCCGGTACACCTGGCGGCCCGACCTGCCGCTGGCCATGTCCCCACGCCCCTACCTGCACCCGGTGCGCACCCTCGCCGGCAGTACGGTCACCGACGCCGCACCCGACTCGCACCCGCACCAGTTGGGGATCAGCATCGCCGCCCCGGACGTCGGCGGGCGCAACTTCTGGGGCGGGCGCACCTTCGTGGCCGGACACGGCCCGGCCTGGCTGGACAACCACGGTTTCCAACGGCACCGGCGCTGGCTCCGGCACACGGGCGAGGAACTGGTGCACACGCTGGTCTGGACGGACGCGCACGACCGCACGCTGCTGGCCGAGCAGCGCGCCATCACCTGCCGGCCGGTCGACGGGACCGCCTGGTCGCTGGGCCTGCACACCCGGCTGGCCAACGTCACCGACCGGCCGTTGACCATCCGCAGCCCGGCGGCCCAGGGCCGGGCCGGGGCCGGCTACGGCGGGTTCTTCTGGCGCGGCCCGGCGGTCGCCGACACCGCCCGGATCCTCAGCCCCGCCGGCACCGACGCGACCGCCGTCAACGGCAGCCTCACCGGCTGGGTCGCGGTCACCGCCACCGGCGATGCCGGCCCGTGGACAGTGCTCTTCGTGCCGGGTGACGACACCACCGCCCGGGACAAATGGTTCGTCCGGGCCCGCGACTATCTCGGCGTCGGCTCGTCGCTGACCTGGGACCGGCCGCTGGTGCTCGGCCCGGCCGAGACGATCACCCGGCACCTGGTCACCGTCGTCGTCGACGGCGCCCTGTCGGTGGCGACGGCCGCCGTACTCGCCGAGCGCGTCCGGCAGCCGGCATGACCGGACCGATCCGGCCGAGCCGACCCCGGCAGGTCGAGCAGCCCGTCCGGCAGGAGAGCCTACGCAGCATCAACCTCGAACTCGTCTTCCGGCAGATCCTCGCCGCCGCGCACCCGATCTCCCGTACCGAACTCGCCTCGGTCACCGGGCTGACCCGGCCCACCATCACCCGGATCGTCGACGACCTGCTGGGCGGTCGACTCGTCGCCGAGACCGGCCTCGCCCACGACGGTCGGGCCGGCCGGCCCCGAGTCGGGCTGACCATCTCCGACCGCGGACCGGCCGGTCTCGGCCTCGACATCCGCGCCGACGGGCTGGCCGCGTGCGTCGTCGACCTCACCGGTACCGTCCGGCACCTGGCCTTCGCCCCGGCGAGCTACGCCGACCGGGGCGCCCCGGCCGTGCTGGCCGACCTGGCCCGGATGGCCGACGCCGCCGTGCACGCCGTCGCGGCCGAGGACCTCGCCGTCGTCACCGCCACCCTCGCCGTGCCCGGCCCGGTCGACGCCGGGCTGGTCAGGTCCGCCCCGGCGCTGGGCTGGCGCAACGCCGACGCCGGTAAACTGCTGCGGGCCGCCACCCGGCACCTCGACCTGCCGATCACCGTCGACAACGAGGCCAACCTCGCCGCGCTCGGCGAGCTGTACGCCTCCCACAACACCCTGGACAGTTTCGTCTACGTCTCCGGCGGGCTCGGTATCGGTGCCGGGATCGTCCTGGACGGACGGTTGATGCGCGGCTCGCGGGGTTGGAGCGGCGAACTCGGCCACGTCACCGTCTATCCGGACGGCAAGCCCTGCCCCTGCGGCTCCCGGGGCTGCGTGCAGACCTACGCCAGCCTGGAGGCGATCCTCGGCGCCGAGCCGGCACCGCCGGGCTCCACTCCGGACGCCGAGATCACCGCCCGGGCCGACGCCGGCCGCCCGGACACCCTCGCCGCGCTCGACGTCGCCGGCACCGCGCTGGGCGTCGCGCTCTCCGACATGCTCAACATCCTCGACATCGGCTCGGTACTCCTCGGCGGCAGCTTCTCGCTGCTGGCGTCCTGGCTCACCGCCAACGCACGGGCCGAGATCGACCAGCGGGTGCTGACCACGGACTGGGCGCCGGTGACCGTCCGACCCGCCCTGCTCGGTCCGGACGCGGCCGTGATCGGTGCCGCGCTGACCTCCATCGACCAGGTCCGCGAGCAGCCGGCCGGCTGGCTGTTGCGCCAGTCGGGACGGTCCGGACCGGCCCGGTCGAGACAACCGGCGAAGCGGTCCGGGTAGCGGCCGCCCCCGGCGCGCTTCGGCCCGCTCCGCGCCGGGGGCGGGGATGTCGGGCGCCCCGCTCGGTGCCCGGACTGAGTGTCCGGGGGACGGGTGCGGGGGGCGTCGTGGCTGCTCGCCGGGAACGTACGTGATGGACGGACAAGCGCGAACTGCCCGGTTGGACGGTTCTGTGATGCCGAAAAGGCAGCGGTGGTTGTCCATGGCCGGGCCGTCGCATAGCGTCCCTGTCGTTGCCCGCGTGTCCGAGCGGATGCGCGGGGTGATTGCTTCGCTCAGGGAAGCGCGGAAGGGGAGGGACGTGCAACGACTGACAGTCAGCGGGGGGATGAGATGGGCGGGCGGGCGCAGGCGCCTGCTCGCGGCGTCGGTACCCGTGCTGCTGGTCGCGGCGGCCGGGGTGGCGATCAGTGGTGCCGGGCCGGCGACCGCTGACCGGGCGGCCCGGTTCACGCCGACCGAGCGGGACTACTACATCAACTACGTCGACCCGGAGGTCGAGCGGCCCAGCGACGGCCCCGAGGTGGCGGTCCAGGGCGGCAAGCGCAAGGTCAAGCAGGAGCGGCCCGATCCGGTCGCCGCGTTCGGCCGCAAGTTCGTCGAGGGCAACCCGGTGGCGGCCCGGGGCCTGGCCAAGACCGAGGCCGAGGCGATCCGGACCGGCAGGAACCCGCGGCACATTCGCTACAAGCAGGCCGACGAGACGCAGGTCGCGAAGCTGTTGACCATCCTGGTCGAGTTCAACCCCGACGCGGACGACGACTTCACCGGTGTGATGGTGCCACGCGCGACGTTCGACGACGCGACCACGCCGGAGAACGAGCGGGAGTGCGTGCCCGGCAACGTCCAGAACGGGCCGCTGCACAACAACATCCCGAACCCGGCGAAGGCCTCGCACCCGGACAACAACTCGATGTGGGTGCCGGACTTCTCCACCGAGTTCTACAACAAGATGCTCTACAGCCGGGAGGGCATCACCGAGCGGGTCCGCACCGACCTGCGCGGCCCGGACGGCCGGCGCGGCATCGACCTGCGCGGGTACACGATGCGCAACATGTACCTGGAGATGTCCAAGGGCGCGTACACGGTGGACGGCCAGGCGACCCCCTGGGTGACCGTGCCGCACTCCGAGGCGTGGTACGGCGCCGACACCTGCACGCAGGTCGACGGCGAATGGGTGGCCGGGGCCAGCCAGGACATGAACGGGCACCCGGACAACCCGTCCGGTCCCGGCGCGCTCGGCGTCGACGCGGTCAACGTGCTGGCCGCGCAGAACCCGGACTTCCCATGGGCCGACTACGACATCGAGGACACCGCGGACGCCGACGGCGACGGAAACTTCAACGAGCCGGACGGGGTCGTCGACCACCTGGTACTGGTGCACGCGGGTGAGGACAAGTCCGGTGGCGGTGGCGCCGAGGGCGCGTACGCGATCTGGGCGCACTCGTCCGCCATCGTGCCCGGGCACACCATCCCGGGTACCGACAAGATGATCAGCAACTACATCGTCCAGCCGGAGGACTCCGGCGTCGGCGTCTTCGCCCACGAGTACGGCCACGACCTCGGCCTGCCGGACCTGTACGACATCGGCTCCGGCGGCGACTCGGACGTCGACTTCTGGGACCTGATGTCGTCCGGTTCGCACACCGGCCCGATCTTCCAGGGCATCCCCACCCACATGGGCCTCTGGGACAAGTTCGTGCTCGGCTGGGCCGACCCGGTCATCCTGAACCCCGGCGACGACCCGGCCCGGGTCAAGCTCGGGCAGACCTCGCGTACCCCGGTCGGCACCGAGGACGGGGTCCGGGTGAACCTGCCGGCCAAGCAGATCACCCTCTCCACTCCGCACAGCGGGGAGGGCCAGTGGTGGACCAGCAACGACCAGTCCTGGGCCGACGTACGGCTGACCCGCACCCTGGAGGTGCCGGCCGGTGGCGACGTGCGGTTCTGGCTCTGGAACAACTACTCCATCGAGGCGGACTGGGACTTCGGCTTCGTCGAGGTCTCCACCGACGGTGGCAACACCTGGGCCGAGCAGAAGGTTTTCGACTCCGCCGGCAACCTCGTCTCCACCGACGACGGCTACGCCGACCCGAACGGCCGGATGCACGACTACGGTGACAAGAAATACGGCCTGACCGGCAGCACCGGAGGCGAGTGGCGGCACGACTACGTCAGCCTGACCGGCTTCGCGGGCCAGACCGTGCAACTGCGGCTGCGGTACGCCACCGACGCCGGGTTCGAGGACACCGGCTGGTTCACCGACGACTTCTCGGTCACCGCCGACGGCGCCGCCGTCTGGTCGGACGATGTGGAGAGTGGTGCCAACGGCTGGACCGCGACCGTCGGCAGCTTCACCACCACCACCGGGGCCGGCTGGGCCATCTCGCCCGGCGAGTTCTCGTTCGCGCACTACTACCTCGCCGAGTGGCGTAACCACGACGGCTTCGACGAGGGCCTGAAGTACGCCTACCAGACGAACTACAGCCGGGACGGTGCCTGGAAGGTGGACCGGGTGCCGTACAACGCCCCGGGCATGCTCGTCTGGTACCGGGACACCAGCTACGGCGACCTCAACCTGACCCTCAACAACCTGTTCGACCCGCCGAGCGTCGGTTCCAAGGGCGGTCTGCTGATCGTGGACTCGCACTTCGACCCGTACCGCCGGCAGGGCACGGCGGCGGCGAAGGACCCGTCGGGGCTGGACAACCTGCCCTCGCGGCCGCAGTCGTCGAACGCGGCGTTCGGGTTCGGCAAGACGTACCCGTTCACCGAGTGTTTCGAGGCGCCGAACGAGCCGTTCAGCGCGTACTGCACCAAGTTCAAGGCGCAGCCCGGGGTCAGGTCGTTCACCGACAGCAGGGGCTGGTACCCGGGCATCGAGTACCGGCCGGACCTCGACGCCGCGAACCCGCTGTTCTTCCGCGACGCCGACGCGTCGGTCGTGCTGCCCTCGAAGGGCAACGCGCCGTACTCGGTGCGGACCGTGGACAAGAACGGCAAGCCGGCGCCTGGCCAGTACGGCATCGACCTGGGTGGCGGAGTGCTGACCGGCACCGGCAACCCGGGCGAGGTCGGACTGAACTTCGGTGTCCGGTTCGACCTGCTCCAGCCCGGCCACCGCAACCAGTGGGCGGTCGTCCAGGTGGTGCCGCCCATGGTGGCGCCGTAACCCGGCACCGCAGAGGTCCGGAGCGTTTCCGGGGCCGTCGCCAGCACCCCGCTGGCGGCGGCCCCGTCCGCTTCCGGCCGGTCTGCCGCCGCTACCTGCCGAACCGCCGCGGCACCGCGGCCGCCCGGTGGTGCAGCCGGGTCCGCCGCTCGGCGGGCGTGGCGACCCGCGCCAGCTTCACAAGATCGATCGGACGGAGACTGGAGGCGAACTGGACGCCGTCGGCGACCGGACCGGTGCGGTGCCCGGCGGGTCGGGGGCGAGGCTGCGCCGGCCCGCGTCCGGGCGTTTAGCCAGGCCGCAGGGCTGTCGCCAGGTAGCATTACAGGCTATATGCACGCAATCCGCTCCCCTCTCGGAGGTGCGCGTGACGACGACCGGTCGACGGCGGCCCACTCCCGCCGACCCGAGCCCCGAGCCGGTGCCGGGCGGCCAGGCACCGAGCGGGACGGATCGTGACCTGCCGCCCGAGCTGGGCCCGAACGCGATCGGCGTACTCGACGGGCTGTCGTTCATGCTCTCCGACGCGGTCGGAGACGTGCCGCCCGGCTCGATCGGCGGGCTGGTCCACGAGGACACCCGCTTCCTGAGCCGCTGGCAACTCCTGCTGGGCGGCGCCCGACCGCTGCTGCTCGGGTCCAGCTCGGTCGACCCGTTCTCGGCGGCCTTCTTCCTGGCCAACGCGGAGCTGCCCGAGCTGTCCGCCAACCGGATCGGGATCCGCCGGCAACGGTTCGTCGGCGAGGGCATGTTCGAGCGGATCGCGGTGCAGTGCTTCGCCGCCGAGCGGGTGCCGATCGAACTGCGGCTCGCGGTCGACGCCGACTTCGCCGACCTGTTCGAGATCAAGGAGCAGCTCCGGGACCGGTCCGGACAGATCGTCCGGGAGCACGCGGCCGACGGTTCCCAGCTCTGCTTCGGGTACGAGAACGAGGGTTTCACCGCCCGCACCCAGGTGCTGGCGATCCCGCCCGCGACCCGGATCGAGGGCGACGACCTGGTCTGGGACCTGGTCCTGCACCCGGGGGAGAGCTGGCAGGTCGAGCTGCACGTGCCGCTGCGGTACGTCAACATCGACGTGGTGCCGACCCGCCGCGAGTTCGGCGAGGTGTTCGAGGTCGGCGGCGGCAACGACTCGACCAGCCGGTGGCGGGCCAGCCGACCGGACGTGCACGCCGACTCCGACCTGGTCTGCGACGTCTACCACCAGTCCGTGGACGACCTGGTGTCGATGCGGGTCGAGAAGGAGATCTCCGGGCAGCGGGTCGTCATCACCGCTGCCGGGCTGCCGTGGTTCCTCACCGTGTTCGGGCGGGACTCGTTGATCACGGCGTACCAGGCGATGATCGGCGGGCCGGAACTCGCCCGGGGCACCCTGCTGACCCTCGCCGCGCACCAGGCCACCGAGCTGGACGACTTCACCGACCGGGAGCCGGGCAAGATGATGCACGAGTACCGCAGCGGCGAGCTGACCCGGCTCGGTGTCAAGCCGCACAACCCGTACTACGGCGCCTCCGACACCACCCAGCTCTGGCTGGTGCTGCTCTCCGAGTACTGGCGCTGGACCGGCGACGACCAACTCCTGCACGACGTACGGGACAACGCGTACGCGGCGCTGCGCTGGATCGACGAGTACGGCGACTCCGACGGCGACGGCTACGTCGAGTATGCCACCCGGTCCAGCCAGGGGCTGGGCAACCAGTGCTGGCGGGACTCCTGGAACGGGGTGCAGTTTGCCGACGGGACGATTCCGGTGCTGCCGATCGCGACCTGCGAGATCCAGGGTTACACCTACGACGCGAAGCTGCGGATGGCCGAACTCGCCGACGGCCCGTACGCGGACCCGGAGCTGGCCCGGCGGCTGCGCGCCGAGGCCGCCGAGCTGGCCGACCGGTTCAACCGGGACTTCTGGCTCGACGACCGGGGCGGCTACTACGCCCTCGGCCTGGACGGGGACAAACAGCCGATCGACGCCATGACCTCCAACATCGGCCATCTGCTGTGGAGCGGCATCGTGCCGGCGGAGCGGGCCGCGATCCTGGCCCGGCAGCTCATGTCCGACCAACTCTTCTCCGGCTGGGGCGTGCGTACGCTCTCGACCGGTGACCGCGGCTACAACCCGATCGGCTACCACCTCGGCACCGTCTGGCCGCACGACAACTCGCTGATCGCCCACGGGCTGGCCCGGTACGGCTTCCGGGCGGAGGCGAACCGGATCATCGAGGCGATGATGGAGGCTGCCCGGTACTCCGACAACCGGCTACCGGAGGCGTTCTCCGGCTACGACCGCTCGTTCGGCCGGGTTCCGGTGCCGTACCCGACCGCCTGCAACCCGCAGGCCTGGGCCAGTGCCGCACCGCTGCTGTTCCTGCGGACCATGTTCGGCCTGGAGGCCCGGGACGGACGGTTCGTGCTGGACCCGGACGTTCCCGAGCGGTTCGGACGGATCCAGCTCAGCCGGGTGCAGGGCTTCGGCCAGTGTTGGGAGATCGAGGTGAACCGGCGGCGGGGCCACCTGCGGCTGGTGGCCTGACCCGGGCGGTGCCGGGTTCGTCAGCCACCCGGTGCGGCGCGGCTGCGGCCGGGCGGAGGTGGACCCGGGCGGGGACCGGGCCCACCCTCGCCGCGGTCTGGCTGGCGGCGACCGCACCGGCCTCCTCGTCGAAGTACGGGGGCCGTCCACGCCGGGTTGTCGATGCCGCCGTCGGGGGTGGTGCAGGTCGAGCTGATGATCTTGCGCACCGGGGGTGTCTCCTGTCGTGTCGTCGCTGTCGACCAGAACCCTGCCAACGGCGCGGGTCCGGGCGGCCACCTCGACGGTGACCACCCGGACCCGGTGTCGTGCCGGCCGCGCTACCGTGCAGCGAGCGTGCCGTCCGACCCGAACCGTGTCCGGAGCTGCTGGAGTCCGGTCGCGTCCACCTCGGCCGCCGGGCCGTGGTAGATCGCGTTGTACAGCAGGTTGAACTGCGCCCGGGGCAGGGTACGGAAGGTGATCTCGCTGCCGTACGTCACCGCCTGCCCCTTGCCGACGGCGAAGGACGCGGTGTTGACCGCACCCCGGATGTGCGCGGCGCCGCGCAGGTATCCGCTGGCCAGCACCTCACCCTCCGCCGGGTAGTTCGACACCACCGTCCCGCCCGCGCCGGTCAGCTCCCAAGCCTGGGTGTCGTAGAGCCAGACCGGCCAGGAGTCCGGCATGCCCCAGGCGACCGGGTTCTCCGGGTCGAACTCCTGGTGCAGCAGGCTGCCGCCGGTGACGAACTGGTCCTCGTCGTCGGGCAGGGCCGGCTTGATCGGCAGGTTCAGCAGCTCCTGCACCGTCGCCACCGAGCTGCCGATCGCCAGCAGCGTGCCACCGTTGCGGACGAATTGCTGAAGCTTCCGCCACCCCTTGTCGCCGACCCCGTAGGCCCAGGAGTACTCCTCGGCGTACTCCTTCGGGTCCAGGCCCTCGACGATGTCGTCCTTGGAGATGCCGTGCGACAGGACGATCGTGTCGTACAGCTCGTTCAGCGACTTCCGCTGGAAGTCCTGCGCGGCGACCACGTCGTAGTTGATGCCGTACTGGTCGAACTGCCACATGTCCCAGCCGCCCGGCATGTTGCCGATGCCCCGGAACAGGCCGACCCGGGTCTGCGGCTTGAGCTGCACCCCGGCGACGCGCGGCGGCCGGGCGACCGCGGTGACCTGGAGGCCGACCTTGGCCGACGCGGTCGCCAGTACGTTGCGGGCCTGCGGGGTGGCCGGCACGACGTAGGTACCGGGCGGATAGCTGCCGCCCTGCGCGCCGAACCCCTTCGCGGCGCGGAATGTCGGGATGTTCGCGTCCTGCAACGCCGAGACGATCTGGACCGTCCCGTACGACTCGGGGCGGACCAGGTAGGCGCCCTTGTCGCCCGGAGCGGGCGGCATCGTCACCTGGGGCAGCTTCACCGAGGTGACCCGTTCCAGGCTGGCCTGGAACGGCGCGCGGATCTCGGCGACGTCGACCCCGAGTTGCAGCGGCAGGCTGGTGGTCGCCTCCGCGTACGGCAGCAGCACCGGGCACTCGGTGCAGTCGCGCACCTCGGGGTACCTGTCGGTGCCGAGCACCTGGTGCGCCCAGTTGCCGCGCGGCTGCCGCATCTTGATCACGTACGAGCCGGCGCCGTAGCGCTTCCCGTCGGCGACGAACTCCGAGGTGGCCCGGTCGATCTTCACCTGCGTCCACTCCAGGCGCTGGAGCATCTCGAAGGTGGCGTACGGGTCACGCTGGTCGGCGTTGACCACGAACGCGTAGCTGCCGGCGGGTACGCCCTTGGTCATGTACTCGTGCGGCACCGCGTACAGGTTGTCGTAGAGCAGTTCCCGGCCGTTGTCCGCGGTGTACTCCAACCCGGCGTAGGTGGCGATCTTCGCGTAGTCGACGATGTCCGCCAGGGTCCAGGTGTTCGAGCGGTACGGCTCGATCAGGCTCATCCGGGCCTGCTGCGGGCCGAGCGGGCGACCGTCCGACGACACCTGCGGGTACGCGTAGTCGGTCACCGAGGCGATCTCGGTCAGGTAGACGCCGGAGCCGGTGAACGGGAAGAACCCGACCGGCTGCTCCAGGGTCCAGAAGATGTGGTAGTCGAGGCTGCCGACCCCGGTCTTGCCGGCGGCGGCGAGTGACCGGGCGGCGTGCTGGCCGATCGCCGAGACCGAGGAGCTCATGTTCGCCGGCACGTTCTCGCTGGTGATCCCCCCGTACGGCGGTACGAAGATCCGGCTGCCGGTGTTGCCCTTCTGGTGCATGATGTGCACGATCGCCGGCCGGTACTTCTTCTCCAGCGCCAGCCGGTACTGCGCCTCGATCTGGGTGAACATCGTCCAGTCGCGGTTGTCGTCGTGCCCGGTGTACTTGTGGTAGAGGTCCGGGTAGGTCCGCCGGTAGTTCGTGCCGGCGGTGGAGTTGAAGTGGTCGATGATCAGGTGCTGGCCGTCCGGGTTCTGCGACGGCACCAGCACGATGACCGAGTTGTTCAGGACGTTCCTGGTGAAGTCCGAGTCCTCGGTGGCGAGCCGGTGCACGATGTCGTTGATCGCCTGTCCGTTGCCCACCTCGCTGGAGTGGATCGTCGCCTCCAGGTGGTAGAACGGCACACCCTCCTCGGCGAGCCTGCGGGCCTGCTCCGGGCTGGTGTTGCGCGGGTCCGAGAGCTTCTGGTTGATCTCGACCAGGCGGTCCAGCCGGCGCAGGTTCTTCGGTGCGCTGATGAGCACCGTCGCGTATTCGTTGCCCATCGTGGTGCGCCCGATGGTCTCGTAGTCGACCCGGTCGGACCGTTCCGCGACCAGTTTCAGGTAGCGGAGTACGTCGGGATAGCCGGCCAGCTTTCCTTCGGTGCCCATCTTGAAGCCGAAGTGCTGTTCCGGGGTGGGGATCGCGACCCGGCCGGTCACGGCGGTTTCGGCGAGGCCGGGGCCGGCGGTGGCGGTGGGTGCGACGGCGGTGGATCCGACCAGGGCGACCAGGCCGACACAGGCGGCGTACAACAACGGGGGACGGGTCTTGAGCATCGCGGGACCTTTCGACTCGACATCAGTAGTCGTAGATCGACCGTGACTGCACGCTAACGGCGGGCGTGAAGATCCACAGTGGGGTCGCTGTTCGCGTTTGTTCGGTCTTCGGGCCCGCTCGGCGAAAGCTCAAGAATGCCTCAACATAGTTGCCTCGAGCATGGACGGCGATGTATCAAGAGCCATGATCGCTGGGGTGCCGCAGCCACGGATCACCGACCAGCTCAGGGACGCCGACGCGGTGCCCGGGCGCCAGTCGGACCGGCTGCGCGCCAGCGCCCTCGCATTGATGCTCACCGACCGGTCGGCCCGGGGGATCGCCGACCGGCTCGGACACCTGATCTATTCCGGCGAACTCGGCCAGGGGCTGCACCTGCCCACCGTGCGTGCCCTGGCCGCCGCCCTGCACGTCGGTCCGACGACGATCGCGTCGGCCTGGGCCCAACTGCGGCAACGGGGGCTGATCCACTCCGACCGACGGCACGGCAGTTTCGTGGGCGGTCCGGGGCGGCTGGCCGGTCGCCGCTACGCCAGCCTCCCGGCCCCGGCTCGGGTCGGGTTGGACCTCTCCACCGCCTTTCCCGATCCGGCGCTGCTGCCGGACCTGGCCGGCCCGATGGCCGAGGCGGTGCTCGGTACCCGCTGGCGCAGCTATCCGGACGACACCGTGGACCCGCACCTGGCCGCCCTCCTGCACCCGAGCTGGCCGTTCGAGGCCGAGGACTTCACCGTCACCAGCGGTGCGCACGACGCCGTGCACCGGGTCGCCGACGTGCTGCTGCACCCGCACGACCGGGTGGTCGTCGAGGAGGTCGCCGCCGCGTCGCTGCTGGACATCGTCGAGGACCACCGGGCCCGGGCGACCCCGGTGCTCTGCGACGACGAGGGACCGCTGCCCGAGGCGCTCGAACTGGCCCTGACCACCCAGCCCAGGATGCTGCTGTTCCAGTCCCGGATGGCCAGCCCGCACGGCCACGCGCTGTCCCGGCGCCGCGCCCAGGCGCTGGCGCCGATGCTCGCCGGCCGGGACATCGTGATCGTCGAGCAGGACACCGCGTACGAACTCGCCCCGACCCCGGACGTCTCGCTCGGCGAGTACCTGCCGGAGCAGACCCTCCTGGTGCGGAGCTGGAACAAGTCACACGGGCCGCACCTGCGGGTCGGCGCGCTGGCCGGGATCCGGCGGGTCGTGTCCCGGGTACGTGCCCGGCAGAAGGCGACCGGCAGTTGGCCGTCGGTGCTGACCCAGCGCGCCCTGGCGCAGATGCTCACCGACCCGCAGACACAGGCGGCGATCCGGCTGGCCGGGGGCCGCTACCGGCAGCGCCGGCAGCGGATGGTCCGAGCCCTGCACGAGCACGGGCTGGCGCCCACCGGCGTGGCCGGGCTCTCCGTCTGGGTGCCGGTCCGCAACGCCGGCACCGCGATCCGGTCGCTGGCGGCGGACGGCATCGGCGTCGCCTCCGGTGCCCCGTTCGTCGCCTGTGGCGACGGCAGGGCGCACGTGCGGATCGCCACCACCCTGCAGCACGACCGGCACGCACACATCGCCCGTACCCTCGGCGAGGCGCACCGTAGCTGACCGGCCGGCAGCCGGGTCCGGTCCGCACCGCCGTCGAGCGGCGTCAGCGCAGCACCAGCACGTCGTAGTAGTCGAGCCGGTCGACCGTGATCGACAGGCGGCCGTGCCGGCAGGACCAGGCCGGCACCCGCGACCCGGCGAAGTCGGGCGAGACCAACTCGATCCGCCGGGGGCAGGACGGCAGCTCCACCCGCACGTCAACGCCGGTCTGCGGGATGATCCCCCGGTCGTAGTTGTGGTTGACCAGGTGCAGTGTCCGCGCCCCGCCGCCCCGCTGCACCAGCAGGCTCGCCGCGACGTTGCCCACCCCGACCCGTACGCCCTGCGGACCGTGCTCGTTGTCGCGGTAGAGCGCCCGGTGCTCCCGGTAGAACCGGGTGTACGTCTGGAAGAAGCCCAGCATCCCGGACTGCTCGGCCGTCGGGCCACCGACCGTGTCCTTGAGGTGGAAGGCCGGAAAGAGCCCGTTGGCGTACGCCTCGGCGCCGAAGATCTGCCAGTAGTCCTGCTTCTGGGCCAGCGGCAGGTTCTGGTAGTCGGTCATCATGTCGTTGGGCCAGTCGATGAAGACCGCCACCGGCACGTCACCGGCGATCTCGCGGTTGCGCTCCTTGAGATAGCGGTAGTTGGCCTGCAACGACGTGGCGCCGTCGAGGTGCCCGTCGACCACCGGCACGTAGTCGGCGCCCCGGAAGTCGGGGGTCTGCTCGTCGGGGTTCCACGGGTACATCCCGACACTGTTGAAGTCGACGTACGGCAGCAGCCCGTTCGAGCTGACCAGCAGCCGGCGGTGCGCGGTGTCCCGGGCGTACGCCCGCAGTTCGTCCACCACCTCCTTCCAGTACCGCCGCAGGTAGCTGACGGTGAACGACAGGTCGTCGGCGTACATCCGGTTGGCGGTCACCCGCCCCCATTCGGCGGCCATCGGGTTGGCGGCGGTGAGCGGGTCGAGGTTCCAGCCGTTGGCCCGCAGGTAGTCGCGGTAGTTGAAGTTGCGGGTCAGGTCGTCGGCGGGTACGTCGGCGCGGACGATGTTGTCGTCGGTCATACCGAACCGGGACTTCCAGTCGGCGGCGGTGAACGCCGGGTACTTCGCCAGCAGATACTCGTTGAAGTCGGCGATGGCGTGGTCGTCGAAGCCCTCGTTGCCGTTGAAGCCGTACTTCTGCCCACCGCTGAACCCGGCGTTCACCTCGTCGAGGTTGATCCCGTCCACCCCGCCGTCGATCTGGATCCTGGCCCAGGCGAGCAGGTAGTCCCGGTACTCGGGTTGAACATGTTGCCCCGCCGGGCCGGGACGGGGAATCCGAACTCGTCGTGCGGTACCGGGTTGTTGTCGGCGTCCCGGGTCGACATGTCGTCGAAGATCTCGGTGCTGGCGAAGTCGTGCGGGAAGATGACGCTGGCCGTCCCGCTGCCCATGAAGGTGATGCCCTTGGCGTGGTAGCGCCGGATCTGGTCGAAGTTGTAGTCGGCCGCCTCGTCGCCGCTGGTGGACCACTTCCCGATGGCCCGGATGGTGACATCGGGGACCAGTTCGTAGACCTGCGGATCCTCCTCGTGCACGTCGGACTGGCTGAAGCCGAAGACGGCGAAGTCGGCCGCCCGGGGCCGACCGACGGTCACCGTCGCCCGGTTGCTGGCCGGCGAGACGTTGCCGGCCGCGTCCCGGGCGGTCACCACGAACGCGTAGGTCGTCCCCGGCACCAGGTCGGTGACGGTCGCGGTCGTGCCGGTGACCGAGCGGACCAGGGTCCGCCCGGCGTAGAGGTCGTAGGCCAGCACCGCCACGTCGTCGGTGGACGGGCGCCAGCTGAGGGTGACGCCGGTGCCGGTCACCCCGGACACGGTCAGCCCGGTCGGCGTGGTCGGCGGTCGGGCGTCGTGGCCGTCTCGGAGCCCGGGCGCGGCCGGGGCGGCGGTGGCGGGCCGCACCGGCAGCACCAGCGCCAGTACGACGGCGCACAGTGCCCAGCGCGGGGTTCCGGATCGCCGTGGCATCGCGTTCCTCCGTGGCCAGCATCCGACGGTCGTCCGCCGGCCCGGCGTCGCGCTGCTGCCGGCAGGGCATCGCGAGCATATGCCCGAAGCATCAATATAGAAAGTTGTCTATCACGACTCTCGGGTCGACGGCGTCCGGAGGACGGGCTACGGCTGATCGGCGGCGCAGTTGTTGCTGGTCCGGGTGACCGTGTATTCGGTGTCGTCGTGGGTGATCCCGGAGGGCTCGCCGTCGAAGTACGTCTCGACCTTCTGCCAGCCCTGGCGCTGCTCGTAGTGCAGGTGCGGGGCGCCGGAGTTGCCGGTGCTGCCGACCCGCCCGATCTGCTCGCCCTGCTCCACCCGCTGACCGACCCGGACCAGCGGGGGTTCGAGCAGGTGCAGGTACTGCGTCTCCCACTTGCCGCCGTGGTCGATCTTCACCCAGTAACCGCCGCCCCGCCCGCGCGGACCGTCCGGGTTCTCCGGGGTACGGCCGCCGAGCGAACCGTTGATCCCGGCCACCGTGACCCGGCCGGCGTACGACGCCAGCACCGGTCGCCCCCACGCCTCGCCCTCGGTCGGGAAGAGGTCGACGTCGTAGTCGTCGTGCCCGGGATAGGTGCCGAGCTGCCAGGTCTCGCCACAGGCGACCGGCATCTGAAAGAGCGGACGCGGACCCGGCGGCCGCAGCAGCAGCACGGCGACCACGGCCACCGCGAGCACGGCCACGGCCGACGCGACGGCGGCGAGGGTCAGCAGGATCCGGCTGGTACGGCTCCGGGGGCGGCGGCGGGTGCGGCGTCTGGTCGGCTGGCCGGTCGTCACCGCCCCGAGGATGGCAGACGGCGGCAACCCGCCGGCCTCCGGGTCCGGCGCGAGCGGCCGGCGTCAGGCGGTCAGGTATGCGTGGCACCGGTTTGTTTCATCGATTGACTTAATCTGTTGCGGTGTCATAACCTCGCAGGTGCATCGAGATGGATCAGTGGCAGGGCAACCACCTCCATCAGCTCGTCGCTCGTCCGGGCCGGCGGCGGCTACCCAGTCACACGATGACGGCCGACAAGATCGCGACAGTTCGGATTCCCCACGATCGCGACCCCGCGCGACGCGGCGACCGCCGTCAAGCCCCGGCACCAGGCAGGGCGCCGCCGAAGCGTCGTACGGCCCTCTCGGCGTCGACCGTCCCACTGTCGGTCGGTGCTGCCTCGGACCCGATCAACGTGGCCACTGTCGGCGACGCTCCCGACCGGCGAGCCGTCGCACCCCACCCGGCCGGCCATCCTCACGCAGAAAGGACAGTAGATGTCCCAACCATTTCCGCCGGTGTTCCGGCGTGCGGTCCTGACGGCTGTGCTGGCGCTGACGGTGCCCGCCGCCGTCGTGGCGGTGTCGGTGCTGCCGTCCCGGGCGGCGGTGGCGCCGGCCGACGGCGGTGTTTACACGATGGCGGTGGGTGCGTCGGGTAAGTGTCTGGAGGTGGCGGACGGTTCGGCGGACAACGGTGCGTTGTTGCAGCAGGCGTCGTGTTCGGGATCGGCGCGTCAGCAGTGGCGGGTGGTGTCGTCGGCGGGCCGGTTCAACGTGGTGAATGTTGGCAGTACCCGGTGTGTGGACGTGCCGTCGGGTTCGGCGGTGTCGGGTGTGCAGTTGCAGCAGTGGGGTTGTGGTGACGGTACGAAGGTGAACCAGTTGTGGTCGTTCGCGGCGTCGTCGGCGGCGTCGGGGAGGTACCGGATCACGAGTGCGGCGAGTGGGTTGTGTGTCAGTGACCGGGACGGTTCGACGGCGGGTGGTAATCCGATCGTCCAGGAGACCTGCGCGGACGTGGCCCGGATGCAGTGGGCCTTCGAGCAGGTCGGCGGCAACCCCAACCCGACGCCGACCGGCAGGCGGAACTGGCCGAACACGGCCGACGGCTTCGCGCAGGGCACCACGGGCGGTGCCGGCGGGCAGACCGTCACGGTCAGCACGCAGGCGCAGCTCAACCAGTACGTCACGGCGGGCGCCCCGTACGTGATCCGGGTGGCCGGCACCATCAACATCAGTCCGAAGGGCACCGAGCTGCGGGTCGCCTCGAACAAGACCATCATCGGGGTGGGCACCAGCGGACACATCGTCGGCGGGGGCTTCTTCCTCGGCGCCGGTGTCAGCAACGTGATCATCCGGAACCTGACCATCCGCGACACCCTGATGCCGGACGACGACCCGGGCGACGACGCGTACGACTACGACGCGATCCAGATGGACACCGCGAACCGGATCTGGATCGACCACAACCGGCTGTCCCGGATGAACGACGGCCTGATCGACAGCCGTAAGGACACTACCAACCTGACCGTCTCCTGGAACCACCTGGTCGACAACAACAAGACCTTCGGCATCGGCTGGACCGACAACGTCACCGCCCGGATCACCATCCACCACAACTGGCTCCAGAACACCCGGACCCGCAACCCGAGCGCGGACAACATCGCGTACTGCCACCTATACAACAACTACGTCCAGAACACCTCGTCGTACGGCAACTACATCCGGGGTCTGACCAAGGGTGTGGTCGAGAACAGCTACTTCGAGAACAGCCGCAACCCGTACTACGTCGAGGCCGGTGAGCTGGTCAACCGGGGCAACGTGTTGGTGAACAGCCCGTGGGACTCCGGCAAGGTCACCGCCAAGGGCTCGGCGTTCAACCCGAGCAGCTTCTACTCGTACACCCTCGACCCGGCCGCCAACGTGCCCGGCCTGCTGCGCAGCTACGCCGGGCCGCAGGCGAACATCGGCACCTGATCCACCCCGCGCGCCGTCCCCGCCCCCGCGCGACCCCCAGCCCGGGGCGGGGACGGCGGCATCCGCCATTCCGCCACGTCTGGGGTAGCGATGAAACGTCGTACCGTACTGCTCACGACCGGGCTGCTCGCGGCCACCTCCCTGGGCACGCTCTGGACCCCGGCCCTCGGCGCTCCGACGTCGCCGGACACGACGGCTGCCGCTCCCACCGGCCCGCAGGCCGTCGGGCCGGTCGTCGCCTTCCCCGGCGCGGTCGGGGTCGGTGCGGTGGCCAGCGGTGGCCGGGGCGGCTCGGTCCACCACGTGACCAACCTCAACGACTCCGGCCCCGGCTCGTTCCGGGACGCCGTCGGCACCGGCAACCGGATCGTCGTCTTCGACGTCGGCGGCTACATCCGGCTCAGCTCCACCGTGCTGGTCAAGAGCAACATCACCATCGCCGGCCAGACCGCACCCGGTGGCGGCATCGGGGTGATGGGCGGCGAGGTCTCGTTCAACAGCGCGACGAACGTGATCGTCCGGGACTTCCGGTTCCGGCAGGGCGACCTCGACCCGAACGACGAGAACAACGGCCTCAACTGGCTCGACGCCAGCAACATGATCTTCGACCACGTGTCGGTGGAGTTCGCCCAGTACATCAACAACGTCGTCTACAACTACCAGGCGGCGTACACCGCCGGGAACTCCAGCGGGCACTTCCTGCACGACGTGGTCGGCAACTACTTCATCACCGGGCCGCGCACCACGAACTCGTCCAACGCGTACTACCAGATGCGCAACCAGGAGGTCTACAACAGCGGCAACGTCATCGACAGCAACCGCGACGGCCAGCTCAACGGCGGGACGCTCAACGTCGGTGCCGGGGGAACCGCGATGGCCACCCCGTGGTCCGGGACCACCGCCGGGATACCGACCCTGCCCGCCGCGGACGCGTACGCCGAGGTGCTGGCCCGGGCCGGTGCCCAGCCTCGCGACCGGGTCGACGACCTGGTGCTCGCCGACGTCGCCTCGCTCGGCACGGCCGGCGACCTGTGGGCCTCGCAGACCGCCACCGGCCTGGACAACAGCGGCTACGGCACGATCCCCGGCGGTACCGCCCCCACCGACACCGACCGCGACGGCATGCCGAACGCCTGGGAGACCAGGTACGGTCTGGACCCGAACTCCGGCGCCGACGCCTCGGGCGACTTCGACCGGACCGGCTACACCAACATCGAGAAGTACGTCAACGGGCTCCTCGACGGCTCCTACCGGGCCTGAACGGTCAGCGGGCGCCGGGCCCGGCGGCGCCCGGCTCCGGCATCCGCCGTGCCGTCACTTTCCCGCCCCGGCCGCCCTGCGCCCGGACTTCGGCCGCCGGCCGGTCGGGCGGCGGTCCGCCCCGCCGGCCGGCGCCTGGCCGGCCAGCTCGGCTTCCAGGGCGTCCAGTGCTGTCCGCAACTCCCGCAGCCGCGCACCGATCTCCGGCGACGCCCCGGGCAGCGGCACCCGATGCCCGGCCGGCGCCGCCACGACCGCCGTCCGCGCCGGCTCGGGCGCCGTGCCGGGACCGGCCGGCCGCTCCGCCTGGTGGGCGTCCTCCAACGCCTTCAGCACGATGCCGACCAGCAGGTTGGTGAGCAGGTACGAGGCCATGATGATGTACGAGGCGTAGTAGAGTACGCTCCACTCCGAGACGGCCCGACCGGCCTCGAAGGCGTCGGTGATACCGTCCAGGGAGAGCAGCAGGAACAGCGTGAACATGGCGCGCCCGACCGTGCCGTACCGATCGGGGTAGGCGTCGCCGAACGCCATCCAGCCCACCATGGCGTACAGGTAGATGGTCAGGGTCGCGATCAGCAGGAAGCTGACCAGTCCGGGGAGGCTGCGCAGCACGCCGCCGATCACCACCCGCAGGCCGGGAAAGAGCCGTACCGCCCGCACCACCCGGGCGAGCCGGACCAGGCGCAGCAGGGTCACGTTCTCCCGTACGCCGGGCAGCAGCGGCGCGCAGACGATCAGCAGGTCGAACAGGTTCCAGCCGTCGCGGAAGAACCGGTGCGGGGCGGTGAGGTGCGCACCGAACCGCAGGAGCAGTTCGACGACGAAGAGGGCGAGGCAGACGTACTCGATGGCCAGCAGGACGGCGCCGGCCCGGTCGAGCGCGCGGTCGTAGGTCTCGACGCCGAGCACGATCGCGTTGACGATGATCAGGGCGAAGGAGCCGGCGTTGAACCAGTCGGCGTCGACCACCCGGTCACACCGGGCCGCCAGGCGCGCTCTGGCGGTGGGCCGGGCTCCGTACACGCCGACACTCTCCTCTGTGGATGGACCTGCCGGCGGACAGCCTAATTCGTGGCCTACCCGGCGATGCCGGGGGAGGAGGAAGCTGCCGACGGCCCGGGCCGAACCGCCCGGTGTCCCCCCCCGTGCCGCCTTTGCTCTCCGGGCCGGGATGACCTATGGTTCCTATTCGGTGTAGCCGACTCCTTCCCCCGTGGGAGCCGGCTACATCCTTTTTGGAGATCGTCACCGGGCGACGACGAGGGGCCGACCGGCCGGACGGGGGACCTGACGATGCCGGAGAGCAGGCTCGCGCGGCCTCGGATCTCGTCCGGCGCGCTCTTCGCCGACGACGACGGCCGGGTACTTCTGGTCGATCCGGTGTACAAGGCGTTCTGGAACCTGCCGGGCGGCGGCGTCGACGCCCGTGAGACGCCCCGGGCGGCCTGCCGCAGGGAGGTACGCGAGGAGCTCGGGCTCGACCTCCCCGTCGGTGCACTGCTCGCGGTCGCCTGGACGGCCAACGGTCCGGAAAGACACCTCTTCTTCGTCTTCGACGGCGGAGTGCTGTCGCCGGAGCAGCGGGCCGCGATCGTGCTGCCTCCCGGCGAACTCGCCAGGTATGCCTTCGTCCCGCCGGCGGCGGCCCCGCCGCTGCTCGCCGAACCTCGCCGGGCGCTGCTCGCCGAGGTGTTGCGGGCCCGTGCCGACGGCCTGACCCGATACCTGGAGCTGGACGGAGCCTGATCTCCCCGGCCGGTCACTCCGGCCGGCCGGCGGAGCAGCGGAAGCCCCGGGGCGCTCCCGTCCCGGTGGCGGGTGACGTCGGCACCCCCCGGGTGGGCGCCGCATCGAGTTCGATCTTCAGGCGATCGGGCGGTATCGTTGCAGCCCGCACCCATGCTCATGTTCCGGGACGCCGTCGACGACATCCGCCCCCGAGACGAGCGGTCCCTCGCCACCCTGGGAGACCCTCGTGACCCTGCGACCGCCCGAGCCGACCGCTGACTGGTTCGGCACCGCCGCCGAGGCATTGCCGGACGACGCCGAGCACAGTGTCCTGGTCGGCCGGATCTGGGATCCGGCCGTCGGAGGGCCGTCGCCGGTGGTGGTCCGCGACGGTGAGGTCTTCGACGTCAGCGCCGAGTTCGCCACCGTTCGCGACATCTGTGAACTGCCGGAACCCGCCGCCGTGGTCGCCGGGCTCGGTGGCCGGCGGGTCGGTGGCTTCGCGGAACTGCTCGGCAACACGGGCCGGGTGGCTCGGGACCGGGGCCGGCCCTGGCTGCTCGCGCCGGTCGACCTCCAGGCGCTCAAGGCCGCCGGGGTGACGTTCGCGGTCTCGCTGATCGAGCGGGTCATCGAGGAGCGGGCCCGGGGCGACCAGGCGCTGGCGGTGGAGATCCGGCAGCGGTTGCTCGCCGAGGTGGGCGCCGACCTCCAGGATCTGGCCCCGGGTTCCGAGGAGGCAGCGCGGTTGAAGGAACTGCTGGTAGCCGAGGGCGTCTGGAGCCAGTACCTCGAGGTGGGGATCGGGCCGGACGCCGAGATCTTCACCAAGGGGCAGATCCTCTCCGCCGTGGGTACCGCCGTTCCGGTCGGCGTACTCGGCACGTCGACCTGGAACAACCCCGAGCCGGAGGTGGCGCTGCTCGTCGCGTCGACCGGGCGGATCGTCGGGGCGACCCTCGGCAACGACGTGAACCTGCGGGATGTCGAAGGCCGGTCCGCGCTGCTGCTGCCGAAGGCCAAGGACAACAACGCGTCGTGCGCGCTCGGCCCGCTCGTGCGGCTCTTCGACGACCGGTTCGACCTGGACCGGGTACGCGGGCTCGAGGTGGCGTTGGAGATCGAGGGTGCGGACGGCTTCCGTCTCGACGGGATCTCGGACATGTCGCGGATGTCACGCGACCCGGAGGCGCTGGTACGGCAGCTGCTCGGCCCCCACCACCACTATCCGGACGGAGCCGTCCTGATGCTCGGCACCATGTTCGCGCCGATCCAGGACCGGGACCGCCCGGGAGAGGGATTCACGCACAAGGTCGACGACGTGGTCAGGATCAGCTCGGCTCCGCTCGGCACCCTGGTCAACCGCGTCCGGCACAGCGAGGACTGCGACCCCTGGGACTTCGGGGTCCGCGACCTGATGGGCAGTCTCGCTCACAGGGGACTGCTCTGAACGCCGGGACCCGCAGGGCTGGGCGGGCGTGCCCTCGGCGACGATCTTGCGGCGGTGGAGGACCTGCCCCGCCGGCGGCGTCACCGGTGCGAAGATCAGGTGTCGGGCGGCCAGACTTCGGCCCCGGGGAGCGGCGGTCCGGCCCTCGGGGAAGGCTCCCGGGGCGCGGGAGACTATCCGGCGGAACAGGTCGGACTCATGCCCGACCCGGAACCGGATCCCTGGAAGCCGAACTCGGTCGACTGGCCGGCGGCGATCGAGCCGTTGAAACTGACGTTGGTGAACTGCACCGCACCGGTGTTCCCGCTGCGGTTGGCGTTCCAGACGTTGGTGACGCTGGCACCCGACGGCAGGGTGACCGAGACCGTCCAGCCGTTCACCGGCGCGGAGCCGGCGGTGACCCGTACCGTGGCGACGAAGCCACCCGTCCACTGGTTGAGCGACACCGTCGCCGAGCATGCGCCGGTGACCGGCGGAGTGGTCGGCGGCCGCGTGGTGGGCGGGGTGGTGACCGGGGGCGTGGTCGGCCCACTGGTCGGCGGCGTGGTGGGCGTCGTGCCCGGGCCGTCGGTCAGGGTCGGGGTCTGCCAGTCGCGCCACTCGGCCAGGTTGCCGGCCTTCCGGCTGGAGATCCGCATCGTGCCGGCGGCGTTGCCCGTCTTCAGCAGGAACTTTTGGAGGTTCTGCTGCAACGGCGTGCGCCACTCGGACCGGACGGCGCAGTGGGTGCCGTCCTGGACGTCCGACCAGTAGGTGATGTTGTCACCCGCACCGAGCGCCTTGTAGACCTCGGCGCCGCCCAGGGCCGCCACGCTGCCGGACCGGGCGCCCAGCCAGTCGACGTGCGGGTTGTCCATGATGAACAACCCGCGTGGCGCCACCATGCCCACCATCTGGTGGGTGTCGATCGGCAGGCTGTTCGGGTTGCCGGTGAACGAGCTGAACGCGTCACCGAGCCACGGCTGCTCGGAGTAGGCGCTGCTCAGTGGCTGGGCTCCGCTCTCCGTGGCGATCGAGCGGAAGGCGCCGACGCCGGCGCTGCCGGACTCGATCGGCATGGTCAGCGCGATGCGCTGGTCGAAGACGCCGATGGTGAAGGCGCCCTTGCCGTACCGCGAGCAGCCGGTGACGCCCATCGCGTCGGCCCGGAGAATGTTGCCGCCGGAGGACTCGATCACGTCGATGATCCGGCTCACGCCCCAAGCCCAGGCCATCAGGATCCCGGTGCTGCTGGACGCACCGTAGATGCTGTAGAAGGCGCCCTGCTTGTTGTTCCGGGGCGTGCCCTCCCGGCCCACTGCTAAGGGGTCGAAGCTGATGGTGGCGACACCGGCGGACCGGATTGTCGAGGTGTCCGCCCCGAAACCGCCCACGACGACGACGGCCGGGAAGGGGCCAGTGCCACTCGGCAGTTGGACGCCTGCCGAGAAGCTCGCGCTCCTGCCCTGGTCCGACACGTTCACCGTGATGTTGCTGTTCGACACCGTGCCCGTCACAGTGGCCGGCTTCGCCGGCTTCTGGCCGTAGACGTGCCGCTCCGCCAACTCCCGGGTCTCCGCCCGGCGGCATCGCCAGTCGGCCTTGCTGGTGATCCGGGTACCGTCTATCTTGCGAAACGGGTCGGGGAGCCTGGAGTTGGATGTCGACGAGCCTGAGCCGGGCACCGGGCAGTCGGCGCCCTCGTCTTCCACGGTCGAGGCGGCCACGACGACGTCGGCGGCGGCCTCGGCGGTGGTTGTTCTCGCTACTGCAGTTACCGTTCCGACGACCGCGAGCACCGCTACCGCGAGCGTGACGACCGTCGAGCGGATCTCAGAGCAGCCCGAGGTGATGGCCACTAGGGCTCTCCTTCCGGGTGGGGTGATGGTCTCGGCGGACAGCAATCGATGATCGCCAATGCCGACATTGATAAGTTTCGAGCAAGACACTGAAACATGTCAATGCTGCCCGGCTGCTGCCGGATCTTGTCGCCGGCGGTCACCCGATGATCACCCGAAGTGGCCGCACTCGTCGCCGGAGCAGGGGTAGCAGCTGGTCGCCCTGGCGGGTGATCTCCGGCAGGGTAGGGGTGTCGGAGAGTACGAAATGGGTGACGCGGCGCTGCCACTCACCCGAACGGGAGGACGATCCCGGACACCGGATCAGCCCACCCGGGCCGCGCATGGCACCATCGCGCAGATGACGCCCGCCCACTCCCGGACCGCCCGGTGCCGTTTCCCCGCCCGCCGGGTCCGCCCCGGCCAGCCGTTCCCGCACCGGACCCGGCGAACCTCGGACGAGGTGACGGCGCGATGACGGCCGCGGCCCGCTACGGTGACCCCGCCGCCGTTCTCGCGGTGGCCAGCGATGTGCTCAACCTGCAACTCGCACACCGTTCGGTGCGCAAGTTCGGGCCGCGCGAGGTCACCGACGACGAACTGACCGCATTGATCGCGGCGGCCCAGTCCGCGCCGACGTCGTCCAACCTCCAACCCTGGAGCGTGGTGGCGGTGCGCGACCCCGCGCGCAAGGCCCGGCTGGCCGGGCTTGCCGGCAATCAGACCTTCGTCGCGCAGGCGCCGCTCTTCCTCGTCTGGGTCGCCGACCTCGACCGGGCCTGCCGGCTGGCCGCACGCGCCCGCCGGGAGGTCGCCGCCGCCGACTACCTGGAGACCACCATCATCGGCTTCGTCGACACCGCGCTGGCCGCCCAGAACGCGGTGGTGGCCGCCGCATCGCTCGGCCTCGGCTCGGTGTTCGTCGGCGCCATCCGCAACCGGCCCGCCGAAGTCGCGGCGGAACTGAAGCTACCGCCCCACGCGGTGGCGACCTTCGGGCTGGCCGTCGGCGCACCCGATCCCACCGAGCAGGCCGACATCAAGCCGCGGTTGCCGCAGGCCGCCGTCCTGCACCGAGAGCAGTACGACGCCGTCGCGGCCGACGCGCACATCGCCAGCTACGACAAGATTCTCTCCGGGTACAACGCCCGCTTCGGTTTGTCCGGCAACTGGAGCAGCAGGGTGTTGGACCGCCTCCGTGGACCGGCGTCGATGGCCGGCCGGCACCGGCTGCGGGAGATCCTGGAACGCCTGGGCCTGCCGTCGCGTTGACCGGACCTGGACCCCGCCACCGGCCGACGATGACCGCGACGGGTGACGGTAGCGCTCAGGGGATCGGTTCAGTGCACGGAATCGGGGTGCCCGGTCGTCGCCGAGCCGCCGCCGCTACCTCCGGACGCGCCGCCGGCCACCCCGGAGTTGTCGTCCTCGGTGACGATGTCCGGCCTCTCGTCCGTACCCGACGGCGCCGGAACCTCCGTCTCGGCGACCACCTGTGTCAACCTGGCCTGGCCGTCCTCGTCCTCGGCGCGGTCCGGATCGACCGGCTGCTCGCCCTGACGCGCCCGGTATCCCATGACCGTCCTCCCGATCCGCTCCCGGACGCGGCAGTCGCCTGCCGTTGCCCACCGAGGGCCCGTCCGCGCGGTGCGCTTACCCACGGCGGACTCCGAGTCACCCACCAGCGCCCGGATCTACGGCGGCTGAGCGGGACGGGGGCCGGAATCGTGGTCGGTGACGCTCGATCTCCCGGATCGCCTCGACCCTGCCGCGGCCGGGGCGTAAGCGGCGGGGGCCGGGTTGGCCGGTGACTTCCCGTGTGGCAGGTTCGAGATCGGGCTCGGCGGCCGAAACGTGACATTCGTGCTTGGACGGCGCAACGGCTCCTCGGCACGGGGCCCGGTGGACAGGCGGTCTCGGCCGCTCCTCCCCGCGCGTCGGCCAGCGCCTACCGTGCTTCGGGGTCGGCTCCTGTCGCCTTCCCGGGTCGGCTCGTGCCCGCTTGGTCGGCTCGTGCCCGCTTGGTCGGCTCGTGCCCGCTTGGTCGGCTCGTGCCCGCTTGGTCGGCTCGTGCCCGCTTGGTCGGCTCGCCGGCTTACCGGCGATCTCAGGCCAGCAGGGCCGGTCTCATCTCCGCGCCCAGATTGATCGCGCTGACCACCCGGCGACCGGTGTGGTCATAGACGTCGATGTTGTTGTTGCGCCGCATCAGTTCCCGGGCCGGAGGCGGCAGCCGGGGTGGGTCGTCCATGGCCGCGCGGATGTGCTGGGCGGTCGATATCAGCCGGTTGGCCAGGGCAGCGGCGTCGACGTCCGCCCGGACCCGGCCGTATTCCCAGCCGGCGGCGGTGAGGTCGAGCACCTCGAACACGTGTCGTAGCAGCGGGCTCGGATCGGTCATCCGCACCAGCCGGGGCGCCCGGACGCCGACGACCGTGACCGCGCCGGCCACCTGCGCGTACGGGTGGAAGCCGCAGGGCAGCTCCAGCAACGGCCAGCGCAACTGCGGCCCGGCCTCCCGCCACAGCGGCCGGTAGTTCCGGCGGTCCACCACGAGCCGGCGACCGGTACGCCGGTACAGCTCGGTGGCCTGGGCGAAAAGGTCTGCGTGGGCCGCGTCGGCGAACTCCCGGATGACCCTGGCCGCCACGAACAGGCCGTCGTCGCCGTCCAGCAACCGGGTGACCGCGTCGGCCTGGTCGGCGAACCGGACCTGGGCGCCGGCGCCGAACCGGTGCCGAAGGTCCGACAGGAGTGCCTCCTGTCGGGCCGGATCGTGCTGGACCTGCCTCCTACCCAGCAGACGCCGGAACCACCGCATGTCGTCTCGTTTCAGCAGCCGACTGAGGAACGCGGCAATGTTACAAGGTCCGGCCGGCGGAAGTGGACAGCGGCGCCGTACCCGGTCCGGCGATCCTGGTGGTGGCAGTGCCCGTCGCGGCCTCCGGAGAGGACGAGGAGGGCTGCCGTCCCGTGGGCGCCGGGGAGCGGATCCGGTCCGGCCCGGAGGCCGGGTCCCGCGTCAGCCCCGCTGTCCCTTGTGGGAACGGCGGGGCCTCCTTGGCGCTGGATTCCAGGCGCACCACGGTAATCCCGCCAAGCCTACCGATGATCCGGTCTTGGCGATCTTCGCGGTGGGGGCAGAGCGCCGGGGCGGAGGGGACGACGGGAGGCCGGCGACACGGGACGCCGAGGGTGTGTACCGTCGCCCCGTGCTGGACGAGCTCGACCGGGTGTCGTGGACTGAGCTGACGCACGCGTACGGCCCCGCCGGCGACGTGCCCGACCTGATCCGCAGGGTCGCCGGTCCGGACGAGGAGGACGCGCTCCAGTCGCTGTACGAACTGCGCGCCCGCATCCTGCACCAGGGCAACGTGTGTTCGGCGACCGCCCCGGCGGTGCCGTTCCTCGCCGCGCTGCTGGACGAGCCGGCCACCACGGACCCGGGCGGCATCGCACACCTGCTCGGCGACATGGCCGACATCGTCGACCCGGACAATCCGGTGCTGGCCGCACTCCGCGCCACGGTCACCGCCCAGGTCGACCGGCTGCTTCCACTGCTGGCCGCCGCCGAACCGTGGACCCGGCTGGCCGCCGCCTACGCGCTCGGGCAGTGCCCGGAGCGGGCCGGCGACATCCTGCCGGCCCTGCACGGCCGCTGGCCGGTCGAGACCGACGCCCACGCACGGGGGGCGCTGGTCATCGCGGCGGCCGCCCTCGACCCGGCCACCACCCTGCTCGCCGAGGCGTTCGCCGGGGACGGGCCGGCTACCGTACGCGCCGCGGCGGCACTGGCCGTGGCCCGCGCGCCGGCACCGTGGCCCGGCGACGTGGCGGTCGCGGCCGTACGGGCGGGCTGGGCCGGCGGGGACCCCTGGCTCGACCGCGACGAGCACGATTACGGCGTCGAGATCGGCCCGTACCTGTGGAACTGGGATCCGATCGAGGACCTGCTCGACCATCTCGTCCCCGCCGACCAGGCTGCCGTGGTCACCGCACTGCTCGCCTCAGCCGATCCGGCGGTACGAGAGAAGGCGGCCCGCTGCGGCGGAGGGCTTGTCGGCCGGTACCGGTCGGTGCGTCGGCCGATGGCGCAGGTGCTGGCGACCGTACTCGACGACCCCGCCTCCGCGGTCCGGGAGGCGGCGGTCTGGGGACTCCGCCGGGCCGGCGACGCCACCGCCGTCGCCGCCGACGCGCTGGCCGCGTTGGTCGAGCGGGACGACGACCTCGCAGCCGGTCAGGCGCTCGCCGCCCTGGTCGAGATCGGCGATCCACGGTACGCCCATCGGTTGCCGGCCAGGCTCGCTGCCGGCACCGCCGGTCCCGACGCGGTGACCGCGCTCGTCCCGGCCGGCGTACCGGCGGATCCGGGCCTGCTCGACGCGGTCCGCCACCGGCTGGCGCGGTTGACCGCCGACGTGCCGTTCGACCCGGCCGCGCACCTCGGCCGGCTGTCCGACGCCGCCTGGCCGGTCTCGCACGCCGCCGAACGTGTCGGGCTGGTGCGACTCCTCGCCGGCTGGGGCCCGGCCGCCGCGCCCGCCGTACCCGAGTTGACCGTCCTGCTCCGTGCCGGACAGTCGGTGGCCGAGGTCGCGGAGGCGCTCGCCGTGGTCGGCGCCGCCGCCGCGCCGGCCGTGCCGGTGCTGCGCGACCATGCGGTCCGCGGCGACGGCCCGGCCCGGCTCACCGCCGCCCGGGCGGTGTGGCGGCTGGCCGACGATCCCGAACCCGCGCTCGACACCGCCGTGCACGAGGTCGAGACCGATGGCTGGGTCGGGCGGGCCGTCGGCCTGCTCGCCGAGGTCGGCGAGCCGACCCAACGCCTCCTGACCCGGCTCGCCGCCGTCGCCGCCGCCGAGCCGGCCAGCAGCCTGACCGGCCAGAGTGGGCAGGTCGCGCTCGCCCGGCTGCTGTGGCGGTGGACCGGGGAACCCGACAGCGCACTCCCGCTGGCCAGCGCCGTGATGCGGGACGGCTGGCCCGAGGCCCGGGGCGAGGCCGCCGACCTCGCCGCCGAGTTGGGCGACCCCGCCGGGGTCGACACCCTACGCGCCCTGCTCGCCGACCCGGCCGTCCGGCGCGGCGCCCGGGTAGCGACCGTCCGGGCACTCTGGCGGCACACCGGCGAGGCGGAGGTGCTGGTCGAGCCGACGCTGGCCGTCCTCAGCGACCGGCCCGGCCAGCGGGACCTGGTGCAGGCCCTCGACCTGCTCGCCGCGTTCGGACCGGACGCGGCGGCGGCGCTGCCGACGCTGCGCAGCCTGGCCGACCGGGACGACACCCTGGTCTCCTACGGCGCCGAGGACAATGTCGGCCGGCTCGACGAGGAGTGCCGGCGTGCCGTCCGCCGCGCCGTGAAGGTCATCGAAGGCTCGTCGCAGGCCGGCGCCTGACGCCGGCGGTGGACCGGGCATCGGCCCTGATCCGCCAGGAGTGCACAGGCCAGTGGTACCGAGCGGAAGCACCGGATTTGCACGACCGTCACGCGGTGGAAACACCGGACGGCGACGGTGTACCGACCCTCCATGATCGAGAGGGCGGATCCGAGCACCCGGGAGCGGCTCCGGTCGGGCCCGTGGTGCCTTGCCAGTGGACCTCTCAATCTCCGGTGCGGTCGGTGTGGCCGCAGGTGCGGCGCCGAACCTGACCGCCGCGGCCCAGGTTGAGCAGGTTCAGGGACGGGAGTCGAGCATGTCCACCAACCACTGGAGTTCGGCGAGTCGGCGCAGCCTGCTGGCCGCCGGTCTGGCCGCGACGGTCGCGGCCGGCGTCCCGGCCGCCGCCCAGGCGTCGCCCGCCGGCCGTGGCGGCGGCCGGGGCGGTCCGCAGCGGCCCAAGTGGAACCACCACCTCAGGTCCACCCCGGACACCTTGCACTGGGGCGGCTTCCCGATCGGCTGGGAGCCGGGTCTCACCATGAGGTCGGGCGAGACCGTCCGGGTCGACACCCTCTCCCACCAGGGGTTCACCAACCCCGCCGTGGACCCGCGCGACTATTTCGGTGCCTTCGGAGTCAAGCCGGACGAGATCCTCTCCGACGGGCTGGCGTTCTGGGAGACCCTGCCGGAGCGGCAGGCCACCGGCCGGCAGTACGGCGGGCACGTGCTGACCGGCCCGATCTACGTCAGGGGCGCCGAGCCGGGCGACACCATCGCGGTCGACATCCTCGACATCGACACCCGGGTGCCGTACGGCTTCAACAACACCGCTCCGACCGGCGGAGTCATGGCGACCTTCTATCCGGGCTGGCGGGAGGGCGACCAGGGCCTCGACATACCGGCCGAGATACCGCCCGGCCTGCCGGCTGGCGTCTGGCCCGACGTGCGCACCCACCTCTACCGCACCGGCATGTACCGGGGTAGGGAGGTCGTCTTCTTCTCCGACGACATCATCATCCCGACGAGGAAGTTCATGGGGATCATCGCGGTCGCCTCGCCGACCGGCGAGTTCATCGGCAACACCGAGGACGCCCCGCCGCCGGCCACCGGCGTGCAGAACTCCACGCCGCCGGGCAAGTTCGGCGGCAACATGGACGTCCGCGACCTCAACGTCGGGACCACGCTCTATCTGCCGGTCTTCCAGCCCGGGGCGCAGATTTTCATCGGTGACCCGCACAGCTGCCAGGGCGACGGCGAGGTCAGCGGCACCGCCGTCGAGCACTCGCTCTCCGGTACGTTCCGGATCACCCTGGTCAAGAACGTGGCGACCGAACTGCCGTGGGCCGAGACCGACGACCACTGGATGATGATGGGCATCCACTGGGACCTCGACCGGGCGATGCGGATCGCGGTCGAGAAGACCGTGGACTTCCTAGTCACCACCCAGGGCCTGACCGTCCCGAAGGCGTACTCGTTCGCCTCCATCGCGGTGAACTACCACAACGCCGAGGTGGTCGACCGCACCCAGGTCGTGACCGGCTACATCCCGAAGAGCGTCTTCAAGGGCCGCCGCTGATCCGGCACCGGTCGTGGTGACGGCGGAGAGGTGCAGACGGGACTGTCATTACTCTGTGTTGCCACAGTGGGACGACAAGCTCAAGTAATGCTCAAGATCCGGTTTGCGCCACCCGTCGATGCGAAAAATGCGCATACGCTCACCGCACCCAGCCCGCTCACCGGCCGCGCCATGCTCTTCAGGTCGGCAACCGCGTCGTACCACGGCTCACCGCGGGCGAGCTCAGCACGACCGTGCTGAACGGATCGGGCCGCCCCGACCTGGGGCGGGCCCGGCGTCAACCACAGGCCGCAAACAGAAGGAGGGAGCATGCGACGCAGACGACTGCGCATCGCGCTGCTCGTGTTGCCCGCCCTGCTCGGGACAGTCCTCATGGCGACGGCGCCGGCAGGCGCGGATCCGGCGAAGTCCGCAGCCGCGGGCGGTCCCGGGCGATCCCCGCTTGAGGGCCAGGAGTCGGTACGCCTGGTGCGCATCCAGCTCACCGGCGCCGACATGCTGGACAAGGTGGTCGCCGCCGGCTTCGACCTTGAGCACGGGCTTCGACGCGTGCCGGCCGGCATCGAGGGCGAGGCGGTGTTGACCGCCGGACAGGTCGCCGAACTCAGGGCAATGGGCGTCACCATCCTCGGCAACGGCGAGAGCTTCGCGTGGAGCGACGAGGCCGACGGCGGCCTCCAGGCCCTCGGCGCGAGGGCCGTCCAGCCGGTCAACCACGAAGAGACGGTACGGGTCGTCCGCGCCGACTGGTTCACCACCAAGGGCCAGGGCTTCCTCTACGTCGAGGCACGGACCACCGAAGGGCAGCAGTCCGACCCGGTCGTCGCGATGCAGCTCGAGAACGACTCGGGTCGGGGCACCCCGTTCGGCTTCGCTCGGACGATGAGCCGGTTCGTCGACTCCGGGCAGTACATGTTCCATCGGAACCTGTTCAAGCTCGACGCGCGCCCGAAGCAGATCCGGGTGACCAGTTCGACCGGCGGCGTCACGACCGGTCTCGTCTCCAACTGGCTTGAGGACGCTCCGCCGCCACTGACGGCGAACCCGGGCTACAAGTCGGACTTCGTGGACGGCTACCGGCACCCGCAGCAGCTCTACCGCCGCGCCGAGGAGATCGCCCGGCAGTACCCGGACATCGCCGAGATCGTCTATCTGCCGAACAAGACGAACGGCTACCAGCGGAAGGCGCAGGCCACCATCGGCGGTACCGGGCAGGAGGCGGTCGTCGTCAGTTCGGCGGCGTGGGGCCACGAGGGCGGCAACGACATCACCGTCGAGTTCGTGGACCGTCCGGGGGCGAACCTGCCGCTCGCCGTCGAGGTCGCCGGCAAGGCGGTCCGGGTCCTCCTCGGCAAGGACGCCTCGGGCGGGCTCGCGAGCACCGCCGCGCAGGTGGCCGCGGCCCTGGAGACGGGATCGCAGGGCCTCATCGACCGGGCGCACCCGTACCGGACGAACGCCGGCACCGGCATCGTGGCCCCGACGGCCGGTCCGGTCGCGCTGACCGACTTCCTCGACCAGAAGCGTGTCGGTGCACCGGAGGGTGAGGTGCCCCGCGGCCCGGCCACGATCCCGGTCCTGCGGATCGGCAAGCACCGCGACGGCAAGAAGCCGGGTGTGCTGATCCAGGCGCAGGACCACGCCCGTGAGTGGGTACCCGCGACGACCACGCTGGAGACGGCCGAGCGGCTGGTGCACAACTACCGGACCGACCGGGAGACGAAGAAGATCGTCAACGACACCGACATCTTCCTCATCCTCTCCAACAACCCGGACGGCGCGAACTACAGCTTCTACAACTTCGCGTCGCAGCGGCGGAACATGACCAACCACTGCCCGGACCAGAACGCGGACCCGGCCCGGCGTAACGCCTGGGGCGTCGACCTGAACCGCAACTACCGGGTCGGGTCCGGCCACGACGGCTACGCGGGTGGGTCGACCGACTGCGTCAGCAACACCTACCAGGGACCGGAGGAGCTGTCCGAGCCCGAGGCGAAGAACATCATCTGGCTGGTCGAGAAGTACTCGAACATCAAGTTCATGATGTCGGTGCACTCCAACGGCGGCCAGCTCTTCTGGCAGCCCGGCGCCTACATCGCGGACGGCCGCATCACCACGCCGCGCCCGCCGCTGGGTGACGAGGCGTTCTACTGGCAGTCGGCTTCCCGGATCCTGTCACAGGTCAAGGCGCACCGGGAGACCGTGGTCACGCCGGAGAACGTCGGCGGTTCGTCGGACGTCCTCTACTCCTCGGCCGGCAACGTGCGCGAGGACCTGTACCACACCTACGGGATCTACGCCTTCGGCTGGGAGGTCGGCGGCTCGATCTACAACCCGGCCACCGGCACCTGGCAGGGCGGCTCCTTCCAGCCGCCGTGGGTGGGTGATCCGACGCTGGTCAGCGGCCACGCCGAGACGATGGAGTACGCCAACGGGATCATGGAGATGTTCCGGATCGCTGCGGAGTGGGGCAGGGACAAGAAGGACCCGACGTCCCGGCTGCTGCCTGGCGGCGGAAAGTACTACGGCTCCGTCGACGTCCGCTTCGAGACCAACGAGCCAGCCACCATCTACTACACGACGGACGGCAGCCGGCCCACCCTGGCCTCGCCGCGCTACGAGGCGACCGAGTTCCGCGAGCCGGGGCAGGTGTTCCAGGTGACCGAGACGACGACGTTCCGGTGGTTCTCGGTCGACGCCGCCGGCAACATCGAGAACAACTACGACCCGACGAAGAACGAGCGGCGCGACAAGTACCGGACGGCGACGATCAGGATCGTCAAGAGATAGCGCCCCAGCTGACCGACTGCCTCGTCAGTGCGGTTCGGCCGCACTGACGAGGCAGTGGTTGGTCACGGTGTCGGGCCCGGTCCGCCCGGGAGGTCCGGCGGTCCGTCCGGTACTCCGTTGTCGCGGGATCGTCGTTGTCGCGGGGTCGTCCGCCGAACGGACGCTACCCGGCCTGGCAGGGTGCGCCGTTCACCGCGAAGTTGGTCGGGGTCGGCGCGGGGATGATGGTGAGATAGCCGATCGTCACGCTGCCGTTCGGCGGGACCACGGCGTTGTACCCGAGGTCCCGGGTGGTGACGATGTCCGCATCCCGGCTGACCAGCTCCGCTCCGAAGAAGTACAGCGGCTGCTTGTCGGGGAAGGAAAACCGCAGCGTCCACCCGTTGATCTGGGCCTGGCCGAGGTTGCTGATGATCAGTTGAGCCTGCATGGCCGGCGGGAACGCTCCGCTGACCTGGTACCGCACGCCACAGGCGGGTGCCGGCTCCGCCGCCGCGTACCCGACCGTGCCGGAGGCGGCGGTCAGGACGGCGGCGAGGGCGGGCACGAGCAGGATACGGAGCCAACGGGCCACTCCGGACGGACGATTGCGCATGACGGTCCTCGCTCTCGGCTACTGCCGGCGACGGGGTGCCCCCGACACCCGGACATCCATGATGAGCGACAGATGACCGCCCGCGATAGCGCCGACTCGCCAAGGTCGACCGATGTCGGAAACCTGTCCGTCCCGGCACGGCGGCGCCCGGCACCGACCGCCGGCTCCGAGATCGGTGCACGCTTCCGGCGGCGGCCCGGTCCGAGCGGCGGTACGCCTACGATCGTGACGTGCACGACCTCGGCGGTGGCCCGGTCCGAGCGGCGGTACGCCTACGATCGTGACGTGCACGACCAGAGGAGCAGCGAGCCCGGAGTGGACAGCACGCTGCCGGCTACCGGTCAAGGGCGGGCCGACATTCACCTGCACACCAACCTGGGCGACGGCTGGATCAGCCCGGCGCGGTTGATCCAGACCGCGGCTCTCCGGCAACTGACACTGATCGCGGTCACCGATCACGACCATGTCGAGGGTGCGCGGCGGGTCGAGGAGCTGCTGGCCGAACAGGACTCCCCGGTGCGGATGATCACCGGAGTCGAGGTTTCGACACGTCACGGCCATCTTCTCGGTCTCTTCGTCACGAAGGCACCCAAGCCGCTACGCCCGGTTCAGGAGAGCATCGACGCCATCAAGGAGCAGGGCGGGCTGGTGGTCGTGCCGCACCCCCTCGGGAACCTGGTGCCGAGCCTGAGCCGTCGGAGGATCGACGCACTGCTCAGCGCGGGATACGAAATCGATGGGATCGAGGTTTACAACCCGAGCCCTGCCAACTCGACCCGACGCGCCGCCGTGCGTTCGGCCAACGAGGAGTGGGGCCTGGCCGAGATCGGTGCGAGCGACGCGCACTTCTGGCAGCACATCGGTGCCGCCTACACGCGCTTTCCCGGAACCACGCCGGACGACCTGCGCCGAGCCGTCCTCGACCGCAGAGTGCGGGCCGGTGGGCAGGAGCAGCCACCGGCCCGGCTCAACCCCGCCGCCTACGTCGCACAATGTGCCTGGAGCTGGTTCGTCGACCCTCCGCGCCGGATGGTCCGTCGCCGCCGCGAGTCCCGGGCCGAGCGCCGGGCAGCCGAGGGCTGATCGCGGCGATCACGGGCCCTGCCAAGTCCCTGCGTCGGAAACGCCTCACACCGCAGCCGTGCCGCATGGCGTTCGGAGATGCCTCGCCGAGCGGTGTGTGCGGCTACGCGGCCATCGCCTCCGTGGCCTCCGCTCCCGGTGCCTCTGCCTCGGCGGGCCAGAATCGGCGGAACATGAACCACTGCGTCGGGCACTGCCGTACCACCTCCTCCTGACACGCGAACATGTACTGCGCCAGGCGCCGTATCTCCCGCTTCCGTTCGGTGTGGCTACTCGCGGCGTTCGGGAACATCGGCGGGAACGCCCGGATGTAGTAGCGGTTGTTCGGTGCGTACCAGACGTAGCCGGGCATGATCGGCGCCCCCGATCTCACCGACAGGGCCGCCGACCCGACGGGCACGTAGGTCTTGTGCCCGAAGAAGGTCACCTCCACGCCCCGTTCTCTGGGCACCGGCCGGTCAATGACGATCGCCACCGCTCTGCTCGCGACGAGTTCCTGCATCACCCGGCGGACGGCACTTGACACCGGGATGATGTCGACGCTCTTCTCCTTCCGGTGTCCCTGAAGGAGGTTGTTCAGTCGCGGATCCTTGAATGTGTCCGCGATGGCGGAGAGCGGGACGTGGCGCGCGGCGATGGCGCCGGCAAGGTCCCAACTCCCGAAATGACCGGTAGTGATGATCACCCCCTTCCCGGGCGCCATCGCCGATCGGACGCACTCCGTCCAGGTCATGCCCTGGGTCAGATCCTGGGTGCGGGCGTCGATGTCGAGCATGTCGAGATAGGGCAGGCAGATCAGTGATGCCGCGGTCCGGCCGTAGTTGCTCCAGGAACTCAGCGCGGCCCGCCTGACCCGAGGATCGGACGTGGGCAGACCGAGGACCTTTGCCATGTTTTCCTGCGTCACCAGGCGCTTGGAGCGCCATCCCAGGTAGCTCGCCGAGGTGACGGTTGCGGCAAGTCCGTTCCTCACACGGTGCGGCGTCCTACCCACGACGGCAATTCCCGAGCGCGCGAGCCAGTATACGGATGACACCGTGCGGCCTCCCTACGTCCGGAATACCATCATCAAAGACGAATGGCGAAGCAGACAGTGTGGATGCCTGAAATCTGTGTGGCTCGGTGGTGAACCTCGCTCATTCGCCGCCGGCCCTGTCGGCCAGGGCACGGCACCGTCGAGTGCTGTCGTCGCGGCGCGGCCGTGTCACGGCGGTGGGACCGTCCGCCCCGGCTCGGCTGGGCCTCGCCGGGGGGCGGTCGGCGGCCGCCTCCGGCACGGCGGAAGTGAAGGCCGCCTGGTGCGGGACGGGGCGTAGGTGGAGCTTTCGACAATCCCGTTGCACCACCTCGATCTGATCGCGCACGTCGAGTATCCGAGGAAGCCGCCCGCCGAGGGTCTCGCCCGGTCGTGCGAGGCTGGAAAAATAGCCGGTAGCGCGTTTCCCGCAGCGTTCTCGGACGAGGACGCGCTGCTGGTCGGCACCGGCCGGCGTCCCCCACCGGCGCGGAAGACGCCGAGCTGGGCGAGCTGGCCGGGAAACCTCCGCTCGTCCTCAACTGATTGTCTGCGTCGACGGTACCTTCGGCGCGGCAGCACGGGTTTGCCGCCGGGGTCTGGACAGGAACTGTTAATAGTCCTAATAATTAACCATCCTGTCGATGGTCGGGTATGCCGAGTGACGCCTCCGGAGGACCCCATGAGACGCTCCAGAACACTGCTGCTAACCGCCGTCGCCGCGGTACTGGCGACCAGCGGCGCCGTGGCCGTCGCGCTGCCCGCGTTTGCCGCCGGACCCACCGCCACCTTCGCCAAGACCTCCGACTGGGGGGCCGGCTGGGAGGGGAAGTACACCGTCAGCAACGGCGGCACCAGCACGCTGACCTCGTGGTCTGTCGCGTTCGACCTGCCGGCCGGCAGCGTCGTCGGCACCTACTGGGACGCCCTGCTGACCTCCTCCGGCCAGCGGTACACCTTCACCAACCGATCCTGGAACGGCGCTCTCGCTCCCGGCGCCTCCGCGTCGTTCGGCTTCGTCGTGACCGGTGCCGGCACCCCGACCAACTGCACCCTCAACGGAGCCTCCTGCGGGGGCACCGGCACGCCACCCACGACCACCCCGCCGGCGACCACGCCGCCGCCCACCACGCCGCCGCCCACCACCCCACCCACCGGTGGGCTGCCGAAACGGGCACTGATCGGATACCTGCACGCCAGCTTCGCCAACGGCTCCGGATACCTCCGGATGGCGGACGTGCCCGCCGACTGGGACATCATCAACCTCGCCTTCGGGGAACCGACCTCGGTGACCTCCGGCGACATCCGCTTCCAGCTCTGCCCGGCCGGCGAATGCCCCGGCGTCGAGACCGAGGCGGCGTTCATCGCCGCGATCCGGGGCAAGCAGCAGCAGGGCAAGAAGGTGCTCATCTCGATCGGTGGGCAGAACGGCCAGGTGCAGTTGACGACCACGGCGGCCCGGGACCGGTTCGTCAGCTCGGTCAGCGCCATCATCGACCGGTACGGGCTCGACGGGCTGGACATCGACTTCGAGGGCCACTCCCTGTCGCTGAACACCGGCGACACCGATTTCCGGAACCCGACCACCCCGGTGGTCGTGAACCTGATCTCGGCGATCCGGGCCCTCAAGCAGCGCTACGGCGCCGGCTTCGTCCTCAGCATGGCGCCGGAGACCTTCTTCGTGCAGCTCGGCTACCAGTACTACGGCTCCGGTCCCTGGGGCGGGCAGGACCCGCGCGCCGGGTCGTATCTGCCGGTGATCCACGCCCTGCGCAACGACATCACGGTGCTGCACGTGCAGGACTACAACTCCGGACCGATCATGGGACTGGACAACCAGTACCACACCATGGGCGGCGCGGACTTCCACATCGCCATGACCGACATGCTGCTCGCCGGCTTCCCGGTCGCCGGGAACGCCGCCAACGTCTTCCCGCCGCTACGCGAGGACCAGGTCGCATTCGGTACGCCCGCCGCCACCAGCGCCGGCAACGGCTACGTGGCCCCGGCCGGCGTGCAGCAGGCGGTCACCTGCCTGGTACGTGGCACCTCCTGCGGCGGCTACATCCCGCGCAGCGGCACCAATCCGAACCTCCGGGGCCTGATGACCTGGTCGATCAACTGGGACCGCTACTACGGCTGGGAGTTCCGGAACGCCCACGAGCCGTTTCTCAACTCCCTTTCCTGACCCGTTCCCGTTCAGCGGCAGGCCGCCGGTCGTCGCCGTTCAGGATCGAGTCGAGATCGACCTCGCGTTCTCCGAGCAGGACTCGGCGGAGGTGGTCCTGCTCCAGCTTACCCACCGCCCTAGGTGTCATTGAGGGCCTTGAGCTGGGCGAACAGTCACGCACATGGTCATGACGTTGGTGCGGGCAACGGGATTGATGCCCACCGCCCTGCGGCTGCCGTCTACGCCACTGATGCCGACCCAACCCACTACATTCGGTCACCGCCTAGTGGATGCCTCAGGAACCGGATCGCGGCAGTTCCGGACGTCCGTCACCACCGAGTCTGGTCACGAAGCGTGACGGCGGCAGATCGGCGGCCGTCGCATCCGAAGCTGGAGGTCGCTGATCTGAGCCTGCCGAACGGGTGCCTGCCGGATCTGGCCGCAGGCATCGTGGGAAGGCTTGTGCTGACACTGGGATTTTCAGGCGGTCGAGGGCCGGCGGTCGACCCAGTCGGTGATGAGCCGGCGCTCGGCGAAGAACCATCGACCGCTCTGCCGGACGAAGGTGTCGTGGTAGCGGATCGACATGACCATGAGGATGCGCTGTCCCTCTTCAGTCCAGAGGTGGTGCGCGAGACAGTAGGTTTCTCCGGTGGCGTCGTCGCCGTCGATGGTCACCGTGCTCTGACCGTTGAAGTGGGTCGTCCTGTCGTAGTTTCGCAGCGAGGCGAAGGCGGTGGCCAGTTCGTTTCGACCGGTGAGGACCTGCGCCGGCTCGGTCGTGTCGGGCTCGCCGTCGTACACCGCGACGCGGGCGTCGTCGGTGAAGAGTGCCGCTTGTCCCTGGGGGTCGCGTAGGTCGGCCAGGTGGGCGTACGTGTCGACCAGTTCGCGGATCGCCAGCCTATCGGCGACCTGCTCAGGTAACGGATTGCGATCACTCATGGTGGTTCCTTGTGCTCAGCGGGACGATAGCCCGTGGTGCATTGTCACCGACGATACTGACCCGGGCCGGCCCAGTCCGGCCAACACCGATTGCCTGGCACGGCGGCAGTCGCAGCCTGTGGCCCGTGGCTTTCGGTGCCAGGAAGCCCTGCCGCCGAGCCAGGGCAGGGGTATGTGGGGCTGGTGATCGGAACTGCGATCCGGGTGATCGGTGGGTGGTCAGCCCGTGGTGGTGAGGTCCGTGGTGGCGGCCAGGTCGGTCACCATGTTCAGAATTCGGCGCAGCGCGGGCGAGGTGTTGTGGGGCTGCCAGACCATCTCGGTTGCCATGACCTCCCCGGCGAGCGGTATGAACACCACGCCGGTACGGCGCAGGTTGTGCGCCGACCAGCCGAGTCGGGTGATCCCGACGCCGGCCGCGACGAGCCCGAGTAGCCCTTGAACACTGGCGTCCCGGGCGACGACGTCGGGGGTGAACCCGGCGGCGCGGAAGTTCTCGTCGAACGTCTGGTGCCAGGGTTCCCAGGAACTGCGCGGGGTCATCACCCAACGTTCGTTCGCCAGTTCAGACAGGGTCAGCTCGGTGCGGTCGGCGAGGGGGTGCCCCTGGGGCAGGACGACGCACACCTGTTCGGTGGTCACGGTGCGGGCGGCAAGGCCGGGGACCTGCGGTGGGCGGGTGAACGCGAGGTCGTACCGGCCGTCGAACAGGCCGTCGACCAGCGGCCCGATTGTGGTCTCTTCGGTGGTGAGTTGCAGGTGGGGGAGACGTTCCCGGGCGGCCCGGACCACCGGTGGGAGCAGGTGATTCGCCGTGCTGGCCAGGAAGGCCAGGCGGAGCTGGCCGGTCTCACCGCGGACGGCCCGTCGGACCACGGCGACGGCCTCGTCGGCGCGGTTCAGCACCGCGCGTGCCTCGGGCAGGAACAATGCCCCGGTATCGGTCAGTTTGGTGCCCCGACTGTCCCGGTCGAACAGTTTCGCGCCGAGGATCCGTTCCAGTGCGTTGATCTGCTGCGACAGGGACTGTTGCGTGATCATGAGTCGGGTGGCGGCCTGGGTGAAGCTTGACTCCTCGGCGACGGCGACGAAGTACCTGAGCTGCCGAAGTTCAGGGGTCACAGGCTGAGCCTACCGCCGTGCCAGGTAACCGGTGTTGGCCGTAGCCAACCGCCCGCCGGCAGCATCGTTCGTGTTCACGACGAACACGTAATCGGCAAACACCCCGTTGAAGGGCATGGGAATGACGAACTCAACGCAGGGCCGCGTCTGGTTGATCACGGGCTGCTCGACCGGGTTCGGCCGGGAGGTCGCGCTGGCCGCGCTGGCAGCCGGCGACCAGGTCATGGCCACCGCACGCCGTCCGGAGACGCTCGCCGACCTTCCGGAGATCGGCGGTGACCGGGTCAGCACAGCGGCACTGGACGTTACGGACCCGGCATCTGTCCAGGCGGCGGTAAAGGCGACGCTGGCTGTGTTCGGTCGCATCGACGTCCTGGTGAACAACGCCGGGTTCACCATGATCGGGGCCGTCGAGGAAACCTCGATGGCGCAGCTGCGCTCGCTGATGGAGGTCAATTTCTTCGGCGCCGCGGAGGTCACCAAGGCGGTTGTCCCCCTCATGCGCGAGCAGGGCAGCGGGACGATCGTGCAGATGAGCTCCCTAGGCGGCCGGATGACCTACCCGGGGCTGGCCGGCTACGACGCCGCGAAGCACGCGCTCGAGGCTTTCAGCGAGGCGCTGTCGAGTGAACTGGCACCCCTGGGCGTTCGGGTGCTGCTGGTGGAACCGGGCATGTTCCGTACCAAGATCACCAGCAATATGGTTCTGGCCCCCGAGAACCCGGCCTACCAGGCGAGCTCGGGAGGTCTCCGGCAGATGGTCGCGGGGTTCGCGGGCAACGAACCGGGTGACCCCGCAAAGGCCGCCGCGGCCATCATCAAGGTGCTCGACGCCGAGAACCCGCCGCTCCGCCTCGTACTCGGCAGCGACGCGGTCGATGCGCTGCGTGCCCACCACGAGTCCCTGCTGGCCGACATGGTCACTTGGGAGACGCTCAGCCGCTCGACGACGATGTCGTGACGTCTGCAACCGTCTCTCGGTGATCGGAGTTACGTGGTGGCGTCTCTGAACAACGTCCGATGGCGGCCGGAGCCGGTCTCTTCGCCCGGGTGGCAGAACGACATGCAGGAGCGGGCCTGGCTGATCACCGGTTCTCCTCCGGCTTCGCTCGGGAACTGGCGGTGGCCGGCGACCGGGTGATGGCCACCGCCCGCCGGCCGGAAACCCAAGGAGAAATTTGACATGCCCAGTCCACAACGACCGATCGGTTCCGGCTTCGGCGCCGCGTCCACCGCCGGGGAGGTCATCGAGGGGATCGACCTCTCGGGCAGAACCGCGATCGTCACGGGCGGCCACTCCGGCCTCGGCCTGGAGACCACCCGCGCCCTGCGCTCTGCCGGCGCCACCGTTGTTGTCCCTGTGCGGTCCCCGGACCGTGCCCGCGACATGCTTGCGGGGATCGACGGCGTCGAAATCGACCAGTTGGACCTGATGGATCGCGCCTCGATTGACGCGTTCGCCGATAGGTTCCTCGCCACCGGACGGCCGCTGCACATCCTCGTCAACAGCGCGGGGATCCAGAACGTGCCGCTGACCCGGGACGCCCGCGGGTACGAGGCGCAGTTCGCGACGAACCACCTGGGACATTTCCAACTGGCCACACGGCTCTGGCCCGCCCTGCGCCGGGCCCCGGGCGCGCGGGTGGTCACGGTCTCGGCCTGGGCGCACAACCTCTCGCCCGTGGTCTTCGACGACCCGAACTTCGAACGACGCGAGTACGACGGCTGGCTGGGCTACGGCCAGTCAAAAACCGCCAACATCCTGTTCACGGTCGGGCTGGACCAGCGCGGCGAGGCCGATGACATCCGCGGCTTCTCCCTGCACCCGGGCCTCATCATCGGCACGAACCTCAGCCCGTGGACCACACCGGAGTACCTGCGGACGAATGACCTCGTCGATGAGCACGGCAACCGCGTCATCGACCCGGAGTCGGGCCGTAAGACCGCCGAACAGGGGGCGTCGACCATCGTCTGGTGCGCCACCGCCCCGCAGCTCGACGGCATGGGCGGCGTCTACTGCGAGAACAACGAGATCTCCCCGCTACTCACCTCGCACGAGGAAACCATCGACGTGATGACGGGTCGGGTGGAAACAGCCGTCGGGGTAAGGTCCTACGCCGTCGCCCCGCAACTCGCCGACCGCCTGTGGAACCTGAGTGAACGGCTGACCAATAGCAAGATCCAATGAATCTTCTTCAACCTCCCCTTGCGGTCCGGGCGGACCGCAAGGTCGGACGCAGTGCGTGAGCGCTGCGCGGTCCAGGTTGAAAAAAGTTCAATAGTGGCGCCTCGTCCGAAACTGCGTTCATCGCCCGCGCCACCGTCGAGCGGTTGAGCGCCGAGTTCGGCGAGGCCCACGCGTTCCACAACGGCGAACGGGACGGCGGGTCGACGTGGCTGGTCGCCCGGGACGGCGCGACCGTGCGCACCTTTCGACCTCAATGACGCCGAGGGTCGCACCGGCGAGCCGCTGGCGTTCGAGCAGGAGTGGATGGACGCCAACGGGCTGCCGGCCGGCCGAGGACCATTTCGACGACATCGACCCGCCAGACCCGTTATACGACTTCTTCCCAGCGCCCGTCATCGCTGGCGAGATCAGCGATACCCCTTGTCGGTCCGTGCCGGCCGATCACCGGCTCGGCCTGCCGGTGATCGCCACAGTGCCCGGTTCAGCGGCGCCGCACTCCGCTCGTCGGCCTCAAGGATCCCCCTGGTGTTCAGCCTTACCTGCCGTCAATGCGTCAGCAGATGCCACCGTCAACGATCGGCTGTTATATCGGCCGGCACTGGTCCGCCTGCCCGACGGGGTGAGGCTGGCGGTGACACAGGGCTTCCCCGGACCGGCTTCCCGCCGGCCAGGATCGGGTGCACTGTATTCGGCTAGAAGCGGATGCGCCACGTGGTCGATGCCGAGTCGCTGGTGACGGCTCGTTACGACTGTCGTCGACCCGTTCCCGCGAGTCTCGCTGAGTCCGCTGGTCGGCTAGCGGAGGTAGATGCGGACGTGCACCCGGTGGTCCCGTCGTCTGCGCGACGCTGTGCGCGTTCGTCTGGACCTACCCGTGCAGGTTGGGCATGTACGCCGAGGGCTGCAGCATTGCGCACCTTCTGATATCCGACTCTCCCAATATCCGCTGTGCCGGCGGGAATGACCGGGTCCGTGCCGGCGTACCCTCACGCGGACGCGGTCTGCCGGGGCAGTACCGCCACGGTGGGTGCGCTGGTGTCGTAGCCGGCGGCCTGGAGGGTGAACAGCTCGGCGTAGCGGCCGGCGGCGGCGATCAGCTCGTCGTGGGTGCCGGCCTCGACCAGCCGGCCGTGGTGCAGGACGTAGACGCGATCGGCGTGCCGCACGTTGGCCAGCCGGTGGGTGATGAGGATCGTGGTGGCCCGGCCCTGCCGGTCCCGGATCGCCTGGAACAGCGCGTCTTCGGCACGGGGGTCGAGGGCCGAGGACGGTTCGTCCATGATGAGCAGGTCGGCGTCGCGCAGGAAGCCGCGGGCGGCGGTGATGCGCTGCCACTGCCCGCCGGAGAGGTCCTGCCCGTTGGCAAAGGTGCGGTCGAGCAGCGTGTCGTACCCGTGCGGCAGCTCGCGGATCATGTCGTGGGCGACGGCGCGGGCGGCGGCGGTCCCGATTCTGTCCTGGTCGGGATCGCTGGAGATGTCGCCGATGGCGATGTTCGTGGCGGCGGTGAACGGCCACTTGTGGTAGTCCTGCGTGACCACCGCGATCCGGGACCGCAGCATGTCCACGTCCCAGTCCGGCAGGGGCCGGCCGTTGTAGCGGATGGTCCCGCCGGTGGGCGTGCGCAGGGTGGCGATCATGGCGGCGAGGGTCGACTTGCCGGAGCCGTTCTCCCCGACGAACGCCACCGTCTGTCCCGAGTCGATCGTGAGGGTCACGCCGTCCACCGCCGACTTGTCCCGCTCGGGGTATCGCAGGCTGACCGCCTCGACCGCGATCTCACGTAGCCGACCGCCGGCTGCGGCGTGCAGGGCCACCACGGCCTTGGGCGGGAGGTAGTCGGCGGCGCGCGCCATGAAGCCGGTGTAGTCGCGGAAGTGCTGGCCCTCGGTGTACACGCGGTCGACCTGGAACGTGACCACGGACAGGGAGCGCTGCGCGGACTGCACGGCGATCACGCAGGTCGCCGCGGCGGCGAGCGGGATCTGCCCGTCGACGAGCAGCAGCCCGAGCAGGGCGTAGACCGCGGCCGTGGCCACACCGCCGACCATCGCCCCGACGGTGGTGGTCGTGGTGACCCGCCGGGCCAGGGCGAGCTGGATCGCGGTCTCCACGCCCATCACCCGGTCGTACTGGTCGAGCAGGAACCGGCGCAGCCCGTACGAGCGCAGCTCCGGCGCCGAGGCCCGCTCGGCCATCAGGCGGTGCAGCAGCCACAGCCGGCGACGGCGGACCGAGCCGGCCGCGTAGGTCTGGTAGCGCAGGTGACCGGCCCGCAGTGACGCCCACGCGTTGGGTACCGTCGCGACCAGCAGCGCCACCAGCAGTAACGGGTGGACCACGACGACGGCAACCGCCACGGCGAGCAGCCCGGCGAGCCCGGCGAGCAGGTTCATCGACGACTGCACGAGGTCGGTGGTGGAGTCCGCGCCACGGGAGGCGCGTTCCATGTCGTCGGCGAACGCGTCGGCGTCGAACGCCTCCAGCCGTACGGCGGTGGTCACCTCGAACAGGCCCCGCTCCACCTCGCGGTCCACCTTCGGGGCGAGTCCGTTCTGCGCGTACCCCGTTGCGGTGACCATCCCTGCCCGTAGCCCGGTCACCGCGGCCAGGGCGACCAGCGCGGGCAGTGCGGCGATCACCTTGTCGCCGGTGGGTCCGCCCGCGAACAGCTCCACCAGCACCCGCTGCGCGGCGAGAAGCCCGAACGCCGACATCACCCCCGCGGTCACCGTCGTCGCCGCCACCACCGACGTCCGGACCCGGTCGGCACGCCAGCTCACCACGAGCGCGGCCCAGACCAGGCGGGGCAGCTCGGCGAAGACGGCGAACAGGCCCGCCTGCGCCCGCGCCCGCACTCCGGTCTCCCACCACATCTCCCGCAGTTCCGGCAGCACCGAATCCGTCTTGGCCGGGCCGGGCGGGGCGGGTGAGCGGTGGTCGGTTGTGGGCATGGGGGTACCTCCGGATCATGAACTGGCTGCGGTTCCGGTGCTTCCGGCCGCGCGGGGCGGCGAATGGGTGGTCCCCTGCCGACGACGTGGCCGGTGCGTGCGAGGTGTGTGCGGCGTCAGCGATGGTTCGGCGTCAGGCGCCCGGGGGACGCCCTCGGGGTGGCGGAGCGGCCCGGTACCCCGGACACGGTGAGCGGCCGCCCCGGGGAGAAACCGAGTCGTACCCGCTGCTGGGGTCGGTTAGCGGCAGCCCGGCCGTCAGCCGCTTGCCGGGCAGGGTGATGGTGAAGTCGAGGCGACCGGAGGGCATGGATGGACCGTAGGACGGCCTCCTCCCGACACGCCCGCAGCGCCGGGCGCGGAAATTTTCGGTAGACGCGAACACCAACTCCGACAGATCTTTGACACCGCGCGGCCCCTGCGGTCGCCGTCGGTTGCCCGGCGTCCCGGTGCTACCCGGACCGCGTGGGCGTCGGGGTGGCGTCTGCGGCGACCGTCGATGCTGCCCGGGCCGCCCACTCCTCGTCGGTGGCCCGCTTCCTGGCGAGCCCGTCCCGACCGTCGTAGCGGATGAACGCCGGTAGGGCCGCCGCCAGCGCCAGCGTGCCGACCACACAGAGCACGCCACCGGAGACGATCGACCCGCCGATGCCCATGAAACGGGCGGCGACGCCGGAGCGGAGCTGGCCGAGCAGTGGCCCGGTGGCGTACGAGATCATCTCGATGCCGGCCAGCCGGCCACGCAGGTGATCGGGGATGGTCTGGTTCCAGATGGTCATCCGGAAGATGCCCGAGACCATGTCGGCCGCGCCGGCGAACGCGAGGAAGACGAGCGCCAGCCAGAGCCAGTCGGTCAGGCCGAAGCCTATGATCCCCACGCCCCACAGCCCGGCGGCGATCACGACCATCAGCCCGTGCCGGTGCACCCGCCCGGTCCAACCAGAGGTCACCGTCGCGAGCAGCGAGCCGGCGGCGGGTGCCGCGTAGAGCAGGCCGAGCACTGCGGGGCCGCCGAGCTTGCTCGCCATGAAGGGGTAGAGCGCCTGCGGCATCCCGAAGAACATCGCGTTGATGTCCACGAGGTAGGTACCGAGCAGTTCGGGCCGACTTCGCGCGTAGCGCAGGCCGGTCAGCACCGAGCGCAGCGAGGGGCGCTCGGCGGCCGGCGGAGGCGGCACGGCCCTGACCAGATACAGGCAGATCAGCGCGAAGGCGAACGTGCCGAGGTCGACCGCGTAGACCCAGGGCATGCCGACCGACGCGATCAGCAGGCCGGCGACGGCCGGGCCGCCGAGTTGCGCGATCTGCATCCGCAGGGAGTTCAGCGCGCTGGCCGCCGGGATCTCGTCCAGCGTGACGACGCGCGGAGTGAGTCCTTCGAGCGCCGGCCGCTGGATGCCGTCGATCGCGGCGGTGAGCGCGGCGATGACGTAGAGCAGCCAGAGGTGCGGGCGGTCGAAGAGCGAGTTGACCAGCAGCACGCCGCAGAGTGCGGTGAACGCGACCTCGGCGCCCAGCACCAGCGCGCGCCGGTCGAGGTAGTCGGCCAGGGCGCCGCCGACGAAGGCCATCACCAGCAGGGGTACGAGTTCGCACACGCCGAGCAGACCGACCAGGAGCGGGTCGTCGGTCAGTGCGTACACCTGGAAGGGGATGGTGACGTACGTTATGAACGACCCGAACCCGGACACCCCGCTCGCCGCGAACAGGAGCCGAAAGTCCCGCGACGTGCGTAGCGGCGTGACGTCGAGCGCCATCCGGCGGAGCAGGCGTTTCACGAGGCGTGATGCTGCACGACCGGTGCTGCAGGTGTCGATCGGGTTTCCCGGTCACCCGGCGGGCACCGTAACCCCGCAGGGGGTCGACAGGGTGGTGATGCGACTGCGCGTGCACGCTCCTGGTGTGCAGAGTGGATCTCGTGGAGGTCCGGCGTAGCGACCCTATCGAATGTGGACAATGGATCCGACCCGCGAGGTCCGGCCCCGTCTCGGCGCTCTGCAACAGTAAGGATCGTGAACAAAAAGATTAGTAAGGTTTACGAACAGATCGTGTTACGGTCACCTCCATCGATGTGCGGCCAGCCATCGGCCCGAGGTATCCCAGGGAAGGAGTGACCACATGTCGAGACTGCGCGCCCTGGTCGCGCTCGCGACGCTGGTTGCCGCGAGTGGACTCATGGCGATCATCCCGTCGACCCCGGCGTCGGCGGCGGCCTGCGCCGCGCCGTGGCAGTCCTCGGCCGTCTACTGGGGCGGCGACCAGGTCTCCCGCGGCGGGCGTAACTACCAGGCGAAATGGTGGACCCAGAACGAGGCGCCGCCGGGCACCACCGGCGTCTGGCAGGACCTCGGCGCCTGTGACGGCGGCACCACGCCGCCACCAGGAGGAAGCTGCGACTACCCGAACTGGGTCGCCGGCACCTGGTACGCCGCCGGCAGCATCGTGCGGTACACCAACGGCCTGTACTACGTCGCCGAGCACGACAACCCCGGCTACGACCCCGTTGTCAGCACCTGGTACTGGGAGCCGTACACCTGCGGCGGCCAACCGCCGACCACTCCGCCCCCCACCGGCCCGGGCGGCTTCGTGGTCGGCGAGGCGCAGTTCAACCAGATGTTCCCGAGCCGCAATTCCTTCTACACGTACTCCGGACTCGTCGCCGCCCTCAGCGCCTACCCGGCGTTCACCAAGACCGGCAGCGCCACCGTCCAGCGCCAGGAGGCGGCGGCCTTTCTGGCGAACGTGCACCACGAGACCGGTGGGCTCGTCCACATCGTGGAGCAGAACACCGCGAACTACCCGCACTACTGCGACCCCGGCCAACCCTACGGCTGCCCGGCCGGGCAGGCCGCCTACTACGGGCGGGGGCCGATCCAGTTGAGCTGGAACTTCAACTACAACGCCGCCGGGAACGCCCTCGGCCTACCCCTGCTGACGAACCCCTGGCTCGTGCAGAACGACGCCGCGGTGGCCTGGAAGACCGCGATCTGGTACTGGATGACCCAGAACGGGCCGGGCAGCATGACCGCCCACAACGCGATGGTCACCGGCGCCGGGTTCGGCGAAACCATCCGCAGCATCAACGGCTCGATCGAATGCAACGGTGGGAACCCCGCCCAGGTGCAGAGCCGCGTCACCAGGTACCAGCAGTTCGTCGGCATCCTCGGCGTACCGGCCGGAGCCAACCTCCACTGTTGATCCGCGGCTGGGCCTCGTCACCCGTCGCCGCGCGGGCGACGAGGCCCGACCGGTCCCGGACAGTTGCCCGGGACGGGCGACCCCGGGTCTGCCAGGCTGGGAGGCGCAGGTCGCGGTCGACCGGCCCAGAGGTTCAGATCCGCGTTCTCGGCTGTGGTTGGATCGTCGCGACCGCGCCGTTGAGCGACGTCAGGGCACGGTTCTGGTGTGCGACGGCCTTACGCAACGCGTCGGCCGGGCCGGTCTGTCCGGCGGTGGCGGCGGCACCGGCCAGTTCCGTCATGCACTCCTCCAGTCCCGAGCCGATCCGCTGCAGGATGGCGAGCAGGACTGCCGGCTCGGTTACCCGCACGTCGCCGCGCAGGTGGAGCGCCAGCTCTTCGAGGGCCTGTTGCGAGTCGATCGCCAGGTCGACGAGCTTCGGGTCGGGGGTGTCGGGCATCAGCCGGCCCTGCCCGCGCCCGGAGTCGGCGGGTCGGCCGGTCGGCGTACGGCGTGGGGTGTCCGCCCGGCGGACCGGTTACGAAGGCCTGCGGTCGTGCCGTAGTGCGGCTGCCGGGACAGGCCGACGGCGGCGCGGTGTAGGCGGTGGGCGGGCTGGGCCGGAGAGTCGGAGCGTGGTGCCACCGGTCCAGGATGGCAGCGGATACCCGCGACGCCCTCGGACCTCCGATCATCACTTGGGCCTGAGCGGTCCGGGGCCGGGCGCCGATTGGACTGTCCCCTTTCCTGCCCACGGGCACCGAATCGCCGCACCTCGCCGGGTACGGCGACGGTCGGGCGGTTTGGCGTCGGCCGATCGGTGGTGATCGGGGCGCGGCACGGCGCCTGGTGGCGGCCCGGCCGTCGTCGGTGACCGCGCCCCGGATCTCGTGGCCAGGGGAGGTCGCCGACGTGGCCCGGGCCGGACCGCCGCAACTCAACAGGGTGCTGACCAGATGGCGTGCACTACTGAACCTCTTTCGACCTGAACCGCGCGGCGCTCACACACCGCATCCGACCTCGCGCTCCGACGGAGCGCAAGGGGAGGTTGAAAAGGTTCACTGGGTGGAGGTCGCCGGATTGCCGGGCGACTTGCGGTTGCCGAGCAGGTACGTCAGCGCCACGCCCGCGATCGCCAGCACGATCTGCAGGGTGATTTCCTTCCACCCGTACTGTCGGTCGTCGCCGAAGAGCAGTGCGAGTACGGCGGCCACCAGCGCGCCGGCCACGGCGAGCACGGGCGCCAGCCAGATGGCGTTGGCCTGACGGCCTTTCAGCGCGAAGCCGCCGATGAGGCCGATGAGGACGCCGATGATGACGGCGAAGAGGAAGTTCATGTGGGTACTGCCTCTTTCTTCTCTCGAAGGGACGGATGCCCCAAGAGGATCCTCAGGTTCTCAACGGACGTCAATATGTAGACGGGCAGCGAGCCACCCGTCGCCCCGGACGCCTTTTCCGAAGGTCGGCGGTCGCGGTCGCCACCGCGACTCGGGACACCGCCGGTACCCCCGGCGGCCTGGAGCAGCCCGGAGCCGGCGGCCACGAGAACACCTGGCGACACGTTGCGATATCGATATAGGCGCAATCCTTGCACCGTTCTCGACACCTGCTTTTCGGCTTCATAGGGTGGGCGATCACACAGTCTGTGGTGAAGAAGGGCGGTCCGGTGCCCAACACCCTGGTGGAGGTGTCGACGGTCGGGGACGGCACCCTCGTCGTGCAGCCGCACGGGCCGGTCGGGATCGACTGCGCCGCCGAACTGCGGCACATTCTCGTGCGTGCGGTCCGCAAGATCCGGCCGTGGCGTGTGATGGTGGACCTGTCCGACGTGTCGGCCCTGGACCCGATCGGAGTCGGCACGCTCGCCGCCGCCTGCCATGTCGGTGACGACGACAACGTCATCGTTTCCTTTTGTACCGGATCCACGGTCATAGCCAGCCGGCTCGCCGCCGCCGGGGTCCCTCCGCAACGACTCCGGCAGACCCGGTGACATCCGCCCGGAAGAGTTGATTGACCCGCTGCCCGGCGACGTTGCGCGCATGGGATGGAAACAGTCACATGCGTAGATTCCTGATCTCGGCCGCGCTCGCCCTGGCCCAGCGGCTGCTTGCCTCGCAGGGCTACCTGAGCGTCTCCATCTCGGCCAACGGTGTCAACGGACAGGACTGGGACGCCGAGGACGGCGGCGCGCAGGCACGCTCCTCGCTGGTCCGGCTGCACCTGGCGAACTGGGCCGACTGGGCGGGTGCCGGACGCGTCGGTGCTCCGGCGATCGTCCGCGCCGCGCCGCGCGCCGACCTGTCCCGGGTGTTCCTGGTGGGCCACTCCCGCGGCGGCGAGGGCGTCAGCCGCGCGGCGATGGACTCGCTCACCCCGCCGCCCGCCGCACAGGACGGTTACCATGGCAAAGTCCGCTGGAGCGTACGCGGACTGCTGCTCATCGGTCCCACCATCTTCGGCCACGACCCGGTGCCGAGCGTCCCGTCGGTGACCATCCTGCCCGGCTGCGACGGTGACGTCTCCGACCTGCAGGGCCAGATGTTCGTGGACGAGACCCGGGACGTCGGCGGCAGCCGGGCGCTGCGCAGCGCGCTGTACGTGGTCGGCGCCAACCACAACTTCTTCAACACCGAGTGGACGCCCGGGCAGTTGGTGGCACCGTCCATCGACGACTTCCGTGCGGTTGGCGAGCCCGACCCGGTCTGTTCGCCCGGCGCTGGGACCCGGCTCACCGCCACGCAGCAGCAGACCGTCGGCGCGACCTACATCGCCGCCGCCGCGCGGCTGTTCGTCGGTGGCGACGACCGGGTCCGACCGCTGCTCGACGGCAGCGGCGTGCGGGCACCCTCGGCCGACCCGGCCCGGGTGCTCAGCCACGCACTCGGTGCCAACCGTACCCGGCTGCTCACCCCGGACCCGTCGATGACGGTGTCCGGCGGCGCGCGGATCTGCGACCAGGTAACCGACGACGCCGAGCGTTCATGTATCCCCCGGAGGACCGGAACGCCCTCCGGGCGCACTTCGTGCCGTTCCTCTGGACCGTCCCCGAGCCCGGCCGGTACGCGGCAGCGCTGAGCTGGTCCGCCGCCGGCAGCCCGATCCGGCTGGCTCCGGCCCGCCCGGTCACCGTCGCCGGTGCCCGCGACCTGGCGCTGCGCGTGATCGTCCCACCGAACACGACCGGTACCCGGCTCGACGTCACCGTCGTCGGCACGGACGGCCGCCGCAGCAGGCTGGGCGAGGTCCGGATCGACGGTCTGCCCGGCACCGACGACACGACCTCGTACTGGGGTCAGGAGGTGCGGGTGCCGCTCAAGGACGCACCCGCGAGGCTGGCCGCCATCGAACTCACCCCGCGCGGTGGGCCGGGCCGGGCCTGGCTGCTCGACGCGTGGGGCTGGAAGCCGGGTACACCCCAGGCGCGCCCGGAACGCCTGCCACGGCTCGACATCGGCACCCTGCGGGTCGCCGAGGGCGACTCCGGCACGAAGACGTACGAGATCCCGGTAACCGTCACCGGAGAGGGCGGCGGCGTGGTGCGGCTGTTCCAGTCCAACGACACGACGTTCACGAGCCGTTCGTGGCTGGTCACCGTCCAGCCCGGGCAGCGCACCATCCGGGTGCCGATCGACGTCACCGGTGACTCGGTCTGGAACTACACCGAGAATCAGACCCTGGCCGCCAAGGCGGAGCGGGGCTTCGTGATCGGCAGCTACTACGGCGGAATCTCGACCGTCAACGACGACCCTGAGCCGACGCTCTCCATCGAGTCCGCCTCCGCCCGCGCCGCCGAGGGCGAGGCGCTGACCTGGCGCTTCTCCTCGTCGGCGCCGACCGAGACGGGCATTTTCGCATACACCCTGCCGCAGGCTCCGGCCAGCGGCGTGGAACTGTCCACCACGGACGTCGACCCGGACTGGTTCACCCTGCTCTCGCTGGAACCGGTGCAGCCGTCACGCCCGCTGTCGCAGACCTGGTTGGTGCCGTACCTGTTCATCGACCCGGACGCGACCACTGGCGAGGTCACCGTACCGACGATCACCGACTCGGTGGCCGAACCGGACGAGTTCGTCGAGCTGCATTTCGTCGACATGCCGGAAGGGCCGGTACCGAGCACGGTGTTGACCGGTGTGGTGACCGACGGCTGACCCGAGCGCTTTCGTCGAACTATCGGAAAGTTAGAGCTGTCACGACGAAACATCTAGACATCCAAACGTAACGATCGTAGGGTTTGCCTCGCCAGGCAGCGGCGTGCCCGGTCAGCTCAGGACGTACGAGGTTTCCGTCGGCCATCAGGGTGCGCGCCGCCGAGCGGTCGGCCGTGCCGTGACGGTGCGGCGTCGTCCCGCTCACCCCTGGGAGGAAACGTGTTCCTACCATCCCGACGAGCGCGCACATCGATTCTGGGCACGGTCGCCACCGTGCTCGCCGTCACGGCCGTCTGCCTGCCGGCCGGCGGTGCCACGGCCGCGCCGCCGCCACAGGAGCCCGGCGTCACGCTGCGGGTCTTCGACCTTCAGGTGCCGCTGAACAACCTCTGCACCCTCAAGGCCGCGCAGACCCCGAACGTCGACAAGCTCATGCCGGTGGTCGACTGGACCAGCGCGGCCGACTTCGGTTTCGAGAACTACTTCCTGGCCCAGGTCCTCGGCAACATCAACATCGCCCAGGCCGGCAGCTACACCTTCCGGCTGCTCAGCGACGACGGGTCGCGACTGCTGATCGACGACGCTGTCGTCGTCGACCACGACGGGCTGCACGGACCGGATCCGAAGGACGGGACGGTCGACCTCAGCACCGGCTACCACTCGCTGCGGATCGAGCACTTCGAGCGCGAAGGCGGCCAGCAGCTGACGCTGCAGTGGCGCACACCCGGCTCGACGTCGTTCGTGACCGTGCCCAACTCGGTGCTGAGCACCGACGCCGGGGTCGTCCGGGTGACCGCGCCCGGCCGCAAGGAGTGCGAGGCCAGCGGTGACGCGCCCGGCGACGGGCTGCCGCTGACCGCCGTACATCCCGGCTTCACGCTGACGAACCTGCGGCCCAGTGGCTTCGAGCCGCAGGTCACCGGCTTCGACTGGCTGCCGGACGGGCGCCTCGCGGTGCTCACCTGGGGCGGTTCGCTGACCACCGCCGGCGAGGTCTGGCTGCTGGGCAACGTCGCCGGCAGCACCAGCCCGGCCCAGGTGACCCGGACCCGGGTGGCCAGCGGGCTCCAGGAGCCGATGGGCATCAAGTACGTCGACGGCAAGCTCTACGTGTCGGAGAAGCACCGGCTCACGGAGCTGAACGACACCAACGGCGACGGGGTGACCGACAACTACCGCACCGTGGCCACCTGGCCGTTCGGCCAGAACTTCCACGAGTTCGGGTTCGGGCTGCTCTACGCCGACGGGTTCTTCTACCTGAACCTCTCGGTGTCGATCAACTACGGCGGCGCCACCACGAACCCGCAGCCGGCGGGTAACCGGGGCACCACCATCAAGGTGAACCGGACGACCGGCGCGGTGTCGTACATCGCGGGCGGGCTGCGTACCCCGCACGGCATCGGCTGGGGGCCGGAGAACGGGCTCTTCGTCACCGACAACCAGGGCGGCTACCAGCCGGCGTCCAAGCTGCTGCACATCAAGCAGGACCGGTTCTTCAACCACTACCTCAACCCGGCCGGGCCGTTCGACAACAACCCGGTGACCCAGCCGGTGATCTGGTTTCCGCAGAACGAGATCGGCAACTCGCCGAGTACGCCGGTGATGATGACCCAGGGGCCCTTCGCCGGGCAGATGGCGATCGGCGACGTGACGTACGGCGGCCTCCAGCGGGCGTACCTGGAGAAGGTCAACGGTGAGTACCAGGGCGCGCTGTTCCGGATGACGCAGGGTCTTGAGGCCGGTGTCTCCGAGGTCAGTGTCGGCCCGGACGGTGCTCTCTACACCGGCGGCCTGCACGGCGGCGGGAACTGGGGGCAGGAGGGCAAGCTCAGCTACGGCCTGCAGAAGATCACCCCGAACGGCAGCGCCAACTTCGACATGCTCGCGATGCGGGCCCGGCCGAACGGGTTCGAGATCGAGTACACCAAGCCGCTCTCGGCGGCGACCGCGACCGCGCTGGCCTCGAAGTACCGGGTCAAGCAGTGGCGGTACGTCCCGACCGCCGCCTACGGCGGGCCGAAGGTGGACGAGGAGACGCTGTCGGTCTCCTCGGCGACGCTGTCGGCGGACGGCAGGAAGGTCACCCTGGTCGTCAACGGGCTCAAGGTCGGCCGGGTGGTCCACGTCCGCTCGCCCCGGCCGTTCAGCGCGAGCGACGGCCAGGCGCTGTGGAGCACCGAGGTCTGGTACACCCTCAATGCCATCCCCGGCCAGGTGCCGCCGGTCAACCTCGCCCTGGGCAGGCCGGCCACGGCCGACAGTTCCTGCTCGGCGACCGAGGGCCCGGCGAAGGCCGTGAACGGCACCACCACCTCGGGGAACCTCGACAAGTGGTGTTCGACGGGATCCAGCAGGTGGTTGCAGGTCGACCTGGGCTCGGCCCAGAGCGTGAACCGGGTCGTCGTCGCGCACGCCGGCGCCGGCGGTGAGGCCGCTGCCTGGAACACCCGCGACTTCGCCGTCCAGGTCAGCACCAACGGCACCGCCTGGACCACGGTCGCGAACGTCGCCGCGAACACCGCCAACACCACCACGCACACCTTCGCGGCGACCCAGGCCCGGTACGTCCGCCTCGCCATCACCACCCCGAGCAGCGACGGCAACAACGCGGCCCGGATCTACGAGTTCGAGGTGTACGGCGGTGCCGCGCCGACATCGGGCAACCTCGCCCTGGGCCGGCCGGCGACGGCGGACAGTTCCTGCTCCGGCACCGAGGGACCGGCACAGGCGGTCAACGGCAGCGTGACCGGCGGCAACAGCGACAAGTGGTGCTCACTCGGCACCACCAAGTGGTTGCAGGTCGACCTCGGCACCACCCAGACGGTGCACCGGTTCGTGGTCCGGCACGCGGGCGCCGGCGGCGAGAACGCCGCCTGGAACACCCGCGACTTCACCGTCCAGGTCAGCGCCGACGGCACCGCCTGGACCACGGTCGCGACCGTTACCGGCAACACCGCGAACGTCACCACCCACGACATCCCGGCCACCCAGGCCAGGTACGCGCGACTGGCCGTGACCGCGCCGACCAGTACCACCGACAACGCGGCCCGGATCTACGAGTTCGAGGCGTACGGACCCGGTGCGGACACCGGCCGGATCACGCTCTTCGACGGGACCAACATGAACAACTTCCAGCAGGCCAACGGGGCCAACCCGACCTGGCCGCTGGGCAACGGCGGAGTGGAGGTGCTCGGCGGCGACATCCGGAGCCGGCAGAGCTTCGGCGACTTCAGGCTGCACATCGAGTTCTGGCTGCCGAACCTGCCGGCGGACGTCACCGGGCAGGCCCGGGCGAACAGCGGCATCTACCTGCAGGACCGGTACGAGTTGCAGGTGCTCGACTCGTATGGCGACACCACCCCGGCCAGCAACGAGTGCGGCGCCATCTACGAGAAACTGGCGCCGAGGGTGAACGCCGCGACCGCACCGCAGACCTGGCAGACGTACGACGTGACGTTCCGGGCCGCCCGGTTCGACGCCGCCGGGGCCAAGACGGAGAACGCCCGGGTCACCGTCGTGTGGAACGGCGTCACGGTGCACGACAACGCCGAGATCAGCGGGCCGACCGGCGGCGGAGCGCCGGAGGGGCCATCGGTGGGCCCGATCCGTCTCCAGGACCACGGCGACCCCGGTCCCAACCTGTTCTACCGGAACATCTGGGTCGAGCCGCTCAGTTAGCCGGCTTCCGGTGCACCGCCCGTGGTCCGTGCCGGGCGGTGCACCGGCGGCGCCGGCACGGTGGGCAGACACGATCCACGCATTCCCTACAGGCGGCCGCTGTCGCCTCTCCGAATCGGGAATGCAATACAGACCGTCCATCACGCCGCCAAACCTCGTCGGACCCGCCAAGGCTCGATCGGAGAAGCCGGTGGCCACCAACCGCGATGCCGGCTGGTGCACCGGTAAGACGATCTCAGGCGACGGGCAGGTCAGCGGCATGCCAGAGGCCGAGGGATTTGTCGGCGTAGGCGCCGCCGGCCTCCGTACAGCCCTCGACGATCAGGCAGAGTGGCTCGGGCAGGCAGAACGGCGGCAACTGGAAGTTGAGCGGGCGCCAGTCGCCGGTAGCCGCGTCGGCGTTGGCGTCGATCTCGACGAACGTGGTCATCAGCACGTACTCGGCGCCGCTGGCCCTGATGTTGGCCAGCGCCCACCGGATCTGGTCGTACGTCAGGTGTACCAGGCAGTCGCGGCACAGGACCAGGTCGGCCCGGGGCAGGCGATCGCGGGTCAGATCGAGCAGTTCAAAACGCCGGTGCTCGTCGGCGTATCGCGCGTTGTTGCGGTCGACGACATCCGCGACGATGTCGGCGCCGATGTAGCGGTCGAGCGTGGTCAGGTCGACGTGTCGCATCCAGCCAAAGTCGCCGCAGGGTGCATCGAGCATCACCTTCACGTCGAGCCGTCGCAGCAGCGCGGGGATCTCCACCCGGAGCACCGCCGTGGCGCCCAGTTCGGAGCCCTCGCCCGAGGTGGATTCCGAGCTTCCCCACATGTTCGTGCGGTGGATGTATGTGAAAACCTCGTCCTGTAGCCGGCCGGTCAGATCGGCGGCGCGCTCGTGGTAGCGCAGGCTGGCGAGCACCGGCGGGCGCTCGGCGGCCGGGGGAAGGGGCCGGTGCGGGCGGTCCTGGTCGCTCATGACGCTATTGTTCACGCTCCTGAAAACCAGGTATCGGCGGCGGTTGAAGCTGCCCTTGCCGCGTGTATAGATCATCAGCGACCCGCCCGCACCGTCCCGCGCCGGAGGCCAACTCGGTCGGCTGGCTGGGTCTGGCACCTGACCCGGATCCAGGACGACCACGTCGCCGACGTCGCCGGGACCGAGCAGGTCTGGACGGCCGCCGGCTGGTCCGACGAGTTCGCGCTGCCGTTCGACGTGTCGGTGACCGGCTTTCGACACAGCAGCGCCGACGTCGCGGCGGTACGGGTCCGGCCGGAACAGTTGCTCTATTACCACGACGCGGTGCACGACCCGACCGTCGAGTTCCTCTCCGGGCTCACCGACGACGACTTCGACCGGATCGTCGACCCCTCGTGGGATCCGCCGGTGGGCCTGGGCGTCCGCCTGGTCAGCGTGCTCACCGACGACCCGGAGCACCTCGGGCAGGCGGCCTACGTACGCGGCATGCTGCCCCACTGACCGCCGGGCGGAGTCAGCACATCCTCGTCACTCGGACTGCGGGCCTGCGCATGCCGTTCACCGGGCTGTCGATGATCTTCGAGACGGTGTGGCTACCTTTCCCCCGCCGTGGAGACGACATCTCGCCGCGCAAGACCCCAGGCCAGCCTCCTCAGGCTCCGGTGACCGCCGCCAGATCGTCCAGCGCGTGCCGGCTCGCCGCCTCGTGGTGTCGGTCGCCCAGGGCGCCGAACGCCGCAGCGGCTTGGTCGAGCAGATTTGCCGCGTCGTGGAGCCGGCCGGTCTTGCGCATGGCGATCGCCAGCTCGTGCCGGGCGTACGCCGCGCCCCAGCCGTCCTGCACGTTGGTGAAGAGCCGGATGGCAGCATGGTGCTGGTCGATGGCGTCGACGGTTCGGCCGGTGCGTGCCAGCGCGCGGCCGAGGCCGACCCGGGTCATGGCCTCGCTGCCGCTGCTGCCCAGGGCCTGGAAGATACGCAGCGCGTGGTCGTACTCCCGCAGGGCCTGCGCCGAACTGTCCGCCTGGGTCAGCGCGTGGCCGAGGTGGTTGAGGGCGGCCGCCTCCTCCCACCAGTCGCCGTACTCGTGGGCCAGCGCGGCAGCCCGGCGCAGTACGTTGACGGCCTGGGCGTACCGGCCGAGTTCGGACAGTGCCATGCCCATCCGATCCAGCGCCCACGCCTCCTCGACGGTGCCGGCGCCGCGCGCTACCCGTACTGCCTCGCTGGCGCAGCGCAGTGCGGCGGCCGGCCGTCGTAGCTGGTACCAGGCGAGCGCCAGCGCGTTCAGAGCCGCCGCTGTCGGAGCGGCGGCGCCCTGCCGGCGGGCCAGGCCGAGCGCTGTGCGGGCGAGTTCCCGCAGGTCGCGCCAGTGACAGCGCAGGTCGTAGAACCAGGGCAGCAGCGGGACCAGCGGGTGGACGAGGTCGGCGCGGTTCAGCGCGGCGGCCCGCCGTACGCCACCGAGGATCGCCGCCCGCTCGGCTTCGAGCCACCGGATCGCCTGCTGCTGGCTGGCGTGGTCGGCGGTGCGCCGCCGTCCGTTCGGCGGGGCGACGCCGGCCGTGTCGTCCAGGGCGAGCCGGGCGGCCGTCTCCGCCGCCGTGCCGAGCAGCCAGCCGAGCAGGTCCTCCTCCGCGCCTCGGCGTTGGTCCGGCTCTTCCTCGGCGATCAGGCGCTCCCGGGCGTAGAGCGCCAGCAGGTCGTGGATCCGATATCGGCCGGGTTCCGTGCCGGGCTGGACCATTCCCGCCTGCTCGACGCTGCGCAGCAGCCTTTCGGCCGTCGAGGGCACCGTCCCGGTCAGGGCAGCGGCGGCTGGGACGGTGCACTCCGGAACGGGCAGCAGGGCCAGCCGGCGGAAGAGCCGGCGGGCGTCGGCCGGCAGGATCCGGTACGACATGTCGAAGGTGCTCCGCACCGCGCGGTCGCCGCCGGCCAGCCAGTCCAGGCGCTGGTGCCGGTCGGCCAGCGCCTCGGCGCAGTCCCGGAGCCGCCACCCGGACCAGGCGGCCAGTCGCCGGCCGGCGATCCGGGTGGCCAGCGGCAGTCCCGCGCACCGCCGGGCGATCTCTGTGGCGGCGGCGGCCTCGGCAGCGATCCGGGCAGCGCCGATGATCTCGCCGAGCAGCGCCGTGGTGTCCTGTTCGGACAGCGGCCGGACGGCATGGTGCAGCGTGGCGTCCAGGCCCATCAGCGGGTTGCGACTGGTCACGATGACCAGAACCTCGGCGGAGCCGGGCAGCAGCGGCCGTACCTGCGCCTCGGTCGCGGCGTTGTCGACCAGGACGAGCATCCGGCGGCCGGCCAGCAGCGACCGGTACCAGCCGGCCAGCTCGGCAGCGCCGTTCGGCGTTGCCGCGTCCGCGACCCCGAGCGCGCGTACCCACTGCCCGAGGGCGATGGCCGGCGCGACCGGCCGCTCGTCCGCTCCGCGCAGGTCGACGAAGAGTTGGCCGTCCGGGAAGTCCGGGGCGAGCAGGTGTGCCAGCCGCACGGCGAGGCTGGTCTTGCCCACGCCCGGTGGTCCGGAGACCACCAACACGGCCCGGGATCGTGCGGCGGCGGCCGACAACACCGCCAGGTCGTCGTGGCGACCCACGAAGTCGGCCAGGTCCGCGGGGAGCTGTGCGGGGCGTGGACCGGCCGACGGGGACCCGACCGGGCTGGCCGGCGCAGCGTTGGCCGGTGACTCGACGTCGGCTCTGGCCGCGAGCGCCTCCTGCCACTTCCGGCGCAGCACCGCGGCGTGTTCCGGGAAGACCCGCTCGTAGCGGCGCAGCAGGTCCTCCGGCGGCAGGCGCCGGCCGTGCTCGTAATCGGAGAGTGCGCTGTGTGCGCGCAGGCCCAACCGGCGGGCGAGTACCCGCAGCGACAGGCCGGCGAGCCGGCGGCAGCGGCGCAGCGCCGTGCCCAGCTCGGCGTACGGGGCTTCGGTCATCACCAGTTCCAGCGGGAGCGACGGTTGCGCAGGGTCGGCGGTGGCGAATCGGATGTGCTGGAAGCGTTCCGCAATCGGTCTGCAGAACGCAAGTCGACCGCGATGGTTGCTTGACTGTGGACCGTGCCGACGGTCAGTCGCGTGTTGTCAGGAGGTAGAGCTTGGTAGGGCAGCCGTTTCCGCCGTCGCCTGTGGCGCGGCCGGCCTCCGGCGCAGGGGAGATCCGCTCCGGCTACCTCCACCTCCGGTTTCCGCCGGCCGACCCCGAAGCGGTACTGGGCCTGGTCGACCTGGCACTCGGCGAGCGGGGCTGGCTGCCGGACGAAGCGCCGTACCCCGGCGTCCGTGCCGGGGACGGCCGGCGGTCGTACTACCGGAGCTGGCGGCACCCGGCGGCGCCGGTCTGGTTGGCGCGGGCGGCCATCGCGTTCCACCCGGTGGCCGTGACCATCGGCCGCGAGCGGATCGGGCCCCCGTTCTCGGGGGGCCGCCGGCTGCTCCGTGGCACGCTCCTGTACCTGGTACGCCGATCCAGGAGCCTCGGTGGTGCGCCGCTGTCCGACGCGGCGCTGCCGCGGTTCCATGCGGATGCCCAGCGCCGGGCCGCCCGGGCGACCGCGGTCACGTTCGAGATCGAACAGTTGACGTTCGCGCTGCGACACCGCCGTTGTCCGCGCTGTGCCCGCTGGGGTGAGCCACGGCAGCGCTGGTGCTGGGCCTGCCAGTACGAGTTCACCGGGGAGGAGGACCACGTGGCCGACGCCGCGGCAGCCGCCGCGCGGCAGCGCATCGACTGGCTCCGGGCACAGGGACTCGACGAGCCCGCCGGCCGACCGCCGGCCGCGCCACCGCTGTCCGCGCTCGGTCTGGACGTGTCGGCATGAACGGGCGGAGCGACGGCATCAGCCGGCTCGGCCCGACGTGTCAGGACGCCGACGGGCGAAGCGAGGAGTGGTCGTGACCGGAGCGCGAGGAGCCGGCACGGCTGCCCGGCCGCCGTCCACCGCGGTGCCGGTCGGAGCGGCCGCGATCCGGCGGGCGGCGGAGCTGCCCGCCCGGATCTTCGCCTCGGCGGAGCGGTGGGGCTGGGAGTTCCGGCCGCCGGGTCCGGTGGCGGTGCCGCCCGACCTGCCCCAGCCCCTCTGCCACCTGCCACCGCCGGCCTGGGCTCCCGACGCGGCCCGCGCCCGTGGCCGGGTGAGCATGTCGCGGGTACTGCTCGGACTGGCGGTCGGCGTACTGGCCATCTGGTACGTGGTTGCCGGGGTCTACACCTTCGGCAGGGTGTCCGGGGCGCTCAGCGTGCCGGACGTGCCGGAGCCGGAGAAGACCCGCCTGGAGCAGGCGGCGGGGGCCCGGTACCTCGAGGCGCATCCGTTCGGCGACGATCCGTTGCACTACCTGTCCATGGGACCTGACGTGGTCCTGGGCCTGCTGCTGGCCGGCGTGCTGACGTGGCTGGTGGTCGGGCCACTCGCCCGGTCACGTGCCGCGGCTGGGCACCGGGACTGGCTCGGCGCGGTCCGCGACCAGCTGGACCGGTACGAGGCGGAGGCCGGGCCCTGGGCGGCCCGTCGACGGGCCGCCCGGGAGGAGGCGGAGGACCGGATCGGTGGCCTGCCGTTCTGGTTTCCGCTGGGCCCGCACGACGACGGCCGGGTCGACGTGTACGGGGGCACTCCGCGCGGCTGGTGCTGTCTGCTGCTCACGATGGGCGCCTCCCTGGTCGGGGCGGGCACCCGGCTGAGCCTGCTCGACCTGTCCCGGGAGGGGGTCGGGCAGCCGCTGGTCCGGCTCGCCGAGGCACACGGCCGGTCGGTGCGGCGGCTGAACCTGCCGGCGGACGCCCCGGGCCTCAACCTGCTGGCCGGCCTGGAGGGCCGCGAGGTCGCCGAGTTGCTGGTCGCGGCGGCACACGCGGCGGAGCCGGCCGCGTCCCCGGAGCGGCACACCCTGGACATCCGGGTGGTGGGCCAGGTGTGCGACATCCTCGCACCGTCGCTGACGATCGCCCGGGTCTGCGCCGGGCTGCGTACGCTGCTGCGCCAGGAGCCGTTTCCCGGCCCAGGCTCGGTGCTGACGGTCGACGAGTACGAGCGCCTGCACGAGGCGTTCGGCGAGGTGTCCCGGAAGACTCTCGAGGATCGCATCGGCGCGATCGAGGCACGCCTGCACCCGCTGCTGCGCTTCGGTGCCCACGCCGGTGAGCCGGTGCTCGACGGCGCTGTCGAGATCTCCGTCGTGGAGGTGGACGAGGCGGCCGGCGACCTTGCGGCCGAGATGCTCGCCCCGTTGCTGCTCAATGTCGCAGCCGCACACGCGCAGCACGGAACCGGCGGTGCCGGCGGTCGCCGGGCCCTGGTCGTCGCCGGCGCGGACCTCGTCCCGCGCGCCCAACTCGAACGCCTGGACCGCATCGCGCGGCGCCGTGACATCCGGCTGGTCTATCTCTTCCGGCACGTGCGGCAGGACGCCGAACAGTTGCTCGGCAGCGGCGGGCCGGTGGTCCTCATGCGGGTGGGGAACGCCAAGGAGGCCGAGGCGGCGACGAACTTCATCGGGCGCGAGCACCGGTTCGTCGTCAACCAGCTCACCATCGGCGCCGGCACCGGCACCAGCGAGTCCACCAGTACCACCCGTACGCACGGCACGTCCCGCTCCGAGACGAGGTCGGACAGCCGTACGTTCGGCGCCGGCCACGGCAGCCGCACGTCCGGCCGGAGCGTCACCGAGGGCACCTCGGAGAGTACGTCCCACGGCACGTCGGACGGGACGAACACCTCCTTCAACGAGTCGGTCGGGCGGCACCGCGACTACCAGCTCACCGTCGAACCTCGCCAGTTGCAGACCCTGCCGGAGACGGCACTGTTCGTCGTCGACCCGGAACGACGGGAGGGGCCGCGAGCCCGGCTCGGCGACTGCAATCCGTGGATCGTCACCGCCGGCGGGGTCCAGGACGAGCCGCGCCGCTCGTTGGTCGGGTGACCCGGTGTCCGGCGGAATCCCGCTCCTGGACGAGGAGCGACCCGTACACCGGCTGGTCGCGATCCAGTCCGCCCCGGACGCGTCCGAACAGGACCGGGAACCGGCGGGGGCACGAGCCACGCTGCTGCCGGCGCTGGGACAGGCACACGCCTTCGGGTCCACCGTCCTACATGCCTGGGTGCGTCCGGCGCCGGGGGCGCCGATCGAGGTGTTGACCGGCGGCTTCGCGGCGGTCGGCGCGGCGGGCCCGTACCGGAGCACGCTGTATCCGCTGGGCGGGCTGGTGGTGCCGCTCGCCGACGGTGCCGCCGGTCGCACGCTGCGCTCCCTGCCGGCCTGGGTGCGTTGCGCGGGCGGGGTGGACACGCTGGCCGACCCCGCGACCGGGCAGCGGTGCTCGCCGGGTGCGTTCGTCTTCGAGGACTGCGTGACGCAGCTCGTGGACACCCCGTTCGCCTGGTTCGTCGTCGCCGAGCCGGTTGCCGACGAAGACGCCCGGAGCAGGCTGCGCGAGCTGGCGTACGCGATTCCGCGGCTGCGTGACCGCCAGGGCGTCTCGGAGACCGGCCGGATGGAACTGGAGCAGGCCGAGGCGCGCTATCGCGAACTGGCCCGGGCCGAGCCGGCCGGGCTGTGGGACGTACACGTGCTCGTCGGGACCACCGACAGCCTCCGCGCCCGCGGCGTGGCAGCCCTGCTCTGCGGGGCGGCGGCCACCGCCCCACTGCCGTACGCCCTGCGCCCGCTGCCGGAGGTGGCCGACGGGCTGGACGGGGCGTGGGCCGCACCCGGCCGGGTGACCGCACTGCACGCGCCGTTCGCCGCACCGGCCGAGGTGGTCGCGGCGGTGGCCCGCCCGCCGCACCGGGAGCTTCCGGGGGTACGGATCGTCCGGCCGAACACCTTCGACGTCACGCCGGAGACCGTCCCGTCCGAAGCCGTCGTCACGCCGGAGACCGTCCCGTCCGGGACCGGCACGGCGGCCGGGTCACTGGTGCTCGGCACGGTGCTGGACCGGGCGCTGCTGCCGGCCGGTGAGTTCCGGGTCGGCGCCGGGACCCTCAACCGGCACACGTTCGTCTGCGGCGCGACCGGCGCCGGCAAGTCCCAGACGGTACGCGCGTTGCTGGAGTCGCTGCACGGTGCGGGCGTGCCGTGGCTGGTGATCGAGCCGGCCAAGGCCGAGTACGCCGGAATGGCCGGGCGGCTGCCTCCGGATGCCCGCGTGCTGGTCATCCGGCCCGGTGAGGTGGACGTCGCGCCGGCCTCGCTCAACCCGCTCGAACCCGAGCCGGGCTTCCCCATGCAGACGCACATCGACCTGGTACGGGCACTCTTCCTCGCCGCGTTCGAGGCCAATGAGCCGTTTCCACAGGTGCTCAGCCAGGCGATCGTGCGCTGCTACGAGGAACTGGGTTGGGAGCTGCCGCTCAGCGAACCGCGGGACCAGGCCGTCCGGCCCCGTTATCCCACCCTCGGCGACCTCCAGCGCGCCGCCCGGGAGGTCGTCACCCGGATCGGCTACAGCGACCGGATCGCCGCCGACGTACGCGGCTTCGTCGACGTACGGCTCGGCAGCCTGCGCCTCGGCACGCCCGGCCAGTTCTTCGAGGGCGGCCACCCGTTGGACCTCGCGGACCTGTTGCGCCGTAACGTCGTGCTGGAACTGGAGGACATCGGCGACGACCAGGACAAGGCGTTCTTCATCGGTACGGTGCTGATCCGGATCGTCGAGCACCTGCGGGTACGCGCGGCCAGGGACGGCGCCCCGCGCGGCCTGCGCCACATCACGGTGATCGAGGAGGCGCACCGGCTGCTCAAACGCGTACCCGAGGGGAGCCCCGCCGCGCACGCCGTGGAGCTGTTCGCCGGCCTGCTCGCCGAGATCCGCGCGTACGGCGAGGGCATCGTGGTCGCGGAGCAGATCCCCGCGAAGATCCTGCCGGACGTCGTGAAGAACACCGCCCTGAAGGTGGTGCACCGGCTGCCCGCCGCCGACGACCGGCTCGCCGTCGGTGCCACCATGAACCTGGACCCGGAGCAGTCGCAGTACGTCGTGACACTGCCGCCCGGCCGGGCCGCCGTCTTCGCCGACGGCATGGATCGTCCGGTCCTGGTCGGGATCCCGTTGGGCGAAGAGCGGGAGGACACCTCGGCCGCCACCCGCCGGGTCGCGATCGCCCGGCCGGCTTTCGCCGGCTGCCCGGTGTCCTGCCGCGCGGAGCCCTGCACCCTGCGGCGGATGGTCACGGCGACCGGGCTGGTCCGGGACGAGCCGAGGCTGGTGCTCTGGGCCGAGGTGCTGACCGCCGCCCACGTCGTCGGCGAGGCGGAACCGGTGCCGGACGCCCGATGGCTGGCCTCGGTACGCGGTCGCGCCGACCACGCGACGCTGGTCTGCGCCGCGGCCCAACTCGCCCACGAGGCGGTCCAGGTGCGATACCAGGTTCTCGCGTCGGTGTTCCAGCCGGAGGCGCTCGCCGGCCACTTGGCCGACCGGCTGCGCGGTTGGCTGCTCGGCCCGGCCGCCGAGGACTCCCGGTGCGCCGGCGAGACGCACTGGCAGGCGGGCGCCTTCCGCTGGGTGGACGTGGGTTGGGCGCTGCGGCGGGCCGGGCAACAGGACGGCCCGCACGCCGACACCGGCCAGTGGCGGCGGCGCGGCCTGGATCTGCCCGGTAGCACCCCTGCCGAGCAGTTGGCACAGCTACACGCCCGTCCGGAGAGCCGGCTGCCCGGGTGGACCGGGGTGGCTGGCACGTCCCGCCCGGCCCGCTGGGTCGTCGCGGTCGACCGGCTGAGCGACGAGCCGGACCCGCGCCGCCGCCTGCGGCAGGCGGCTGGCTTCCTTGCCCTGCAACGGCCCTGGCTGGTCGGCCGGTTCCTGTCACCGGCGCCCGGCACCGCCGGGCAGCCGGCGGGGCGGGCCGGGACGTCCCGCGCGGAGACCGACCCGGCGCCGGCGGGCGCGCCGGTGTCCGGCGACGAGTAGGAGGACGGATGGACTCGCCAGGCCACGACATCGTCGCCGCCGACCGGCGGCTGGCCCTGGCCACCCCGACCGACCTGGAGGCGCTCGCCACCCGTGCCGTCGACCTGTACGACGAACGGCTCCTCGAAGAGGACATCCCCACCATCGACCAGGGCGGACCGACCGGGTCCGGTGGGTTCGACCCGTACGACGAGCAGTTCCTCGCCGACGGCGGTCCGAGCGGCTACCTCGGCCCAGCCGACGGGTCCTCCGGGCCGGGCGGCGGTGCTGGTTCGGTCGTCGACGGGTACGACACGTCGAGCCTGGCACCCCCGGACTCGCCGTCGGCGCTCAACTTTGTCGACGGGCACCCGCACCGCGGACTCATGCCCGAGGAGTTCATCCTCGCCGAGCAGTTCGACCAGTTACGTACGAAGGAGGGTTGGTGACGATGATCGGACTCGCCCAGGCCGACGATTTCGACGAGCAGCGGCACGACCGGCGGAAGGACCAGGACGACCAGCCGGCCCGGTTGCCCCAGCAGCCCTGGACGGAAGAGCCGAAGCCGCCCAGCGACACCTTTGTCGAGGATCTACGTAAGGATGCGCAGGAGAACGCTGGCCGGCTGCACAATGTCGCCCAGGTGGGTCGGCAACTCGCCGGCGAGTTCGCCGCCGGCCTGCCGGAGCCGGAGAAACACATCGTCCGGGGTGGTGCGCAGCTCGTCGAGGGCGTGACCGGCGTGGTCAAGGACGCGTACCAGATGCCACCGTCGCCGGAGTGGTACCTGGACGCGGAGACCCAGGAGGTGGCCGCCTGGGTCGAGCATGCCGGGAGGCTGTACCGCGGGCCGGTCCCGGAGCCGGAGCTGGGGCCGGACGAGTCGACACCGGCCGGGGCGAGCATGCCCGATGCCAGCGAGTTCCAGCCGTTCGCCGACCCGACGGACGTGGTGATGACCCGGCCGTGGTTCGCCGGCCCAGGCCAGGGATCGGAGAGCGCCGACGACCCGGCGACGCAGCTACCGGCACCGGCCCGGGCGGTATCCGAGCTGTACGAGAGCGTGCAGGTCCTCGACGCCCAGATCCGGCACGGTCAGGACATGCCGACCCAGCTACCCGAGCTGTCCGAAATGGATACCGCTGGACTCCGTGCCGTGGTGGCCGAACTCAAGGCGCAGGTGAAGGAACTGGTCACCGAGCTCGAGGAGCGTCGCGCCGAGGAGAGCCGGCAGGTGGCCGAGGAAACGGCCACGCTGGACGAGGCACCACCGGCGCTGGTCGCGGCGACCACCGACCCGCCGCCGGAGGGTTCCTACCAGGCCGGGTATCGCGGTGAGCCGGGTGGCGACGAGACTCGACCGGTGGTCGAGCCCACACCGGCGCCAGCGGTACCGGTGGTGGAAACGCCGACACCACCTGACGAGTATCCCCCGTACGAGGCCGGATATCGCGGCGAGCAGCCGCGCCGGCCGGAACAGTGACGGATCGTCCCCCGTGCGGGCCACGCCGTGAGTGAGCTGCCCGGTGCGTTCAACATCGCGCTGACCGTGTCACGCCCGCTGGCCCGCGCCCAGCTCCGTACCCTGCCGTGGGGAGTGTCCGGCTGGTTGTTCGGGCTGGGCTGGCGGTTTTTCGCCCGCAGGATCGACGGGCACTGGGCGCTGGCGAACGCCGAACGGCTCCGCTTCGCCCTCGGCGCGGTGGTGGTCTGCTCCGGCCTGGCGAGCGCCGCCACCCTCGGCGCCCGGGTCTGGCCGCTCATCCTGGCGAAGGCCGTGCTCGGCCCGGTGCTCGGGACGCCGGGCGTCGCGGCGGCCGGCGCGTACCTCCTCGTGCGCTCCGAGGGCGACCGGGCGTACGCCCGGACGCTGCTGCGCCGCCCGTTCGTCGTGGGGCTCGGCTGGCTCTCCGCCGCCGGGGTTCTGACGCTGGTGTTCTGGTTCGTGCACGACGATCTGCGCCGGCTCGGCGTGTCCACTCTGCTGTTGCTGCTCGGGGCGGCCTGTCTGGCGCCGTTCACGCTGGGCGGAGTACTCCAGATCCACCGCAACGTGTTCGCGGCGGCCGACGGGCATCCGCTGATGCCCCCGCTCGCCGCGCCGTGGCTCTGCCTCGGCGCGGTAGCGGTGGAACTCGCCATGGTGGGTGTGCAACCGGCGTCGCTGGCCCTGTCCGGGGCTGCCGCCGCCGCAGTGGTGGCGGTCTGCGGGTGGGAGTACCGTACCGGCCGCGAGGCGTACGGCATCAGCGCCCGTACGGGCCCACCGGGCCTGGAAACCGACCCGGACACCGGGCAGGTGTGGTGGTCCCCGGTTGCTGGCCCTTCGTACTCACCGGACCGGCCCAGGTGAGGAGCTCCGGTGCTTGATCATGGAACCTGGGCGCAGCCGGCCTGATGGCCGATCCGGACTGACCCGACCACGGTGGGCGTGCGCCCCTGCACGTCAACGAGCCGGTTCACGGCGTACGCGGGTGCGCGGGCCGGGGGGGCCCCCCCCCCCCGGGGGGGGGGGGGGCCGGCCCCCCCCCGGGGGGGGGGGGGGGGCCCCCGGGGGGG